>CAZMMM010000494.1:0-1514 GCA_964567385.1 uncultured Comamonas sp. | reverse complement strand
ACAGAATACTAAGCAGCAGCTGTTTGTTAGCGTATTTGACCCTGCTAAGGGAGGCAATACTAAAATCACCTGGCTCACGGATAATGAGGTTGTTGAACCACAGCTTGTCGGTATTGGTGATGGAAATGGTGCGCTCAATCCGGTCTGACTCCAGATCGGCCAGCAGTTCTTGTACAAACTCAGGGGTCAGCATGATGTTGCTCCGATATGGACGTGGATTTGTCACGTGAAAAGTTCTTTGCTGCCTGCTCCAGCACTGCTGTGATGCGCTGGCGCTGCTCCAACGCCATGCCCAGAAAGAAGGGCAGCCCCAGCAGCGTCTGGGCCAGTGCCTGGGCATTGGGTGCTTCTAATGATTGATACCCCTGCTGCAACACAGCCATGTGTTGCAGCAGGGGCTGGTACCAGCGCCGCGTCATGATGTGTGCTTGTTCACAGGCACGCTCCAGCGCAGCGCGGCTGTGTTCGTCGGGCAAACGTACGCACAGCAGCGTGGGGGCCATCAGCGGCCCGCCTGGGCCTTGGGCCTGCCAGCGCAGGGGCAAGCCACTGGTCGCCAGCACCCAATCCGTCTGTAGCGCCCGCCTTTGCTGCGCATGCCACTCCCATTTTTGCAGGGATGCCAAGCCAACGGCGGCGTGGTATTCGCTCATCTTGGCGTTGCTGCCCAGGCTCGCTAACGCGCCCACGGGCATGGCGGCGGCAGGGTCAAGGTTGATGCCGAAGTTGGAGAGCTGACGTACTTTGGCGGCTAGGCCGGGGCGTGTGGAAACGACCAGCCCGCCCTCACCCGCTGGCAGGCTTTTGGTGGTGTGCAGGCTGAAAACCAGAGTGCCATCGGCACCATTGAGCCATTGGCTGCCATAGGCGGCTGCGGCATCAATGACGACGGGCAGACCGGTGTCCTGCTCAAACTGCTGCCAGGCGTGCATATCGTGCGGCATACCAAAGGTGGCAACGGGTAGCACGGCCTGGATAGCGGCTTGCTGGCAGGCAGCGTGGGCAATCTCAGGGGTTAACAACCAAGTATGGGCATCCACATCGGCCAGCACAGGCTGATACCCTGCGCGAATGACTGCCGTGGCTGTAGCCACAAAGGTAAAGGCGGGAATCAGCACACGCGAGCCTGGGGGCAGACCTAGTGCAAGCAGTGTTAGCTCCAGCCCTTGAGTGGCGTTGGCCACTGTAGTCAGTTGCGCCTGCGGCATGCTGAACTGCTGGGCAAATGCCGCTTCCAGCTCCTGCACCAGTGGGCCAAAGTTGGAGTAATGGCGGGCGGCATGCATGCGCTCCAGCCAGGGCAACAGCTCCTGCGGGGAGGGCATGTCAGGGATGAGCAACGGCAGCCAAGGCAGCGCTTGCGCTGTGCTCATGTCGGGGTATCCATCCCGGCCAGCGCCTGTTCCAGATCGACCTGGACACTCAATGCTTTATGCCCGCCGCGCAGGTAGTTGAGCCACATAAGGCGGTAGGCTTTTTCGACTTCGGCAGTGCGGGAGGTGTAGTCCATCAGT
>CAZMMM010000493.1:0-1536 GCA_964567385.1 uncultured Comamonas sp. | reverse complement strand
TCCCAGTTTTGCACTTTGACGGTGTTCAGGCCAATATCGAGTACCGCGCCATCGGCGTTTTCTTTGGGCATTTCAATCCAGTCACCCACGCGCAGCATGTCGTTACTGGCAAGCTGTACGCCCGCCACAAAAGACAAAATTGTGTCTTTGAACACCAGCATCAGCACGGCAGACATGGCCCCCAGGCCAGACAGCAGCAGCAGCGGCGAGCGATTCATCAACGCCGCCGCCATCAACAGCGCCCCGACGATATAAGTGAGTAGCTTGCCCAATTGCATATAGCTGGTAATTGAGCGCCCGGGCGCTTGGCCATTGCGCTCACTGCGGGCTTGATGGTTTTCGTTAAAAGTGTGCAGCAAGGCCACGACTGCTTGCATCAAGTGGTAAATGGTGAATACCGCTGCCAAGTTGCTCAACGCCAGCAAGGGCGTGGGGGGCAGGTGTTGCAGCCAATATGCCCCCAGTTGGATGATGACCGAGGGCACAGCGCGGGCCAGCTTGGTGAGCACAGCAGCATTCAGCCAAGGGGCGGTGCTGTTAGCACTGCGGCGCAGCACACCCAATACAAGGCTACGCGCCAGCAGGCCCAGGCCCCAGGCAAAAATGGCCAAAATCGCCAGCTCTGTGGCCGTCTTCGCCCAAGGCTGCAAGTCCTGAAAACCTGCCCAAATCACTTCCATGCTTTATCCCTCTTACTCCGGCTTGGCGGGGTAGTACCCCCAAGCGCCTAAAATCAAAAGTTTGCTTTTCCAGCAGTTGCCAGCATCTTTAGCGGCGGCAGCGGCTCATCCAACGACTACCATGCAAGACCAATACACCCCCTCTGACATTGAACGCGCCGCCCAAGCCGATTGGACCGCGCAGGATGCTTACCGCGTCACCGAAGACCAGCACAAGAAAAAATTCTACGCCTGCTCCATGCTGCCCTACCCCAGCGGAAAGCTGCATATGGGGCATGTGCGCAATTACACAATCAACGACATGCTCACGCGCCAGTTGCGTATGCAGGGCTTTAACGTGCTGATGCCTATGGGCTGGGACGCTTTTGGCCTGCCTGCCGAAAACGCCGCGCTGAAAAACAAAGTACCGCCCGCCAAGTGGACATACGAAAACATCGCCTACATGAAGCGGCAAATGCAGGCCATGGGCTTGGCCATCGACTGGAGCCGCGAAGTTGCCACCTGTGACCCCGCTTATTACAAGTGGAACCAGTGGCTATTCCTGAAAATGCTGGAAAAAGGCATTGCCTACCGCAAAACCCAGGTGGTGAACTGGGACCCGGTCGATCAAACCGTGCTGGCCAACGAGCAAGTCATTGACGGCAAAGGCTGGCGCACCGGCGCACCCGTAGAAAAGCGCGAGATTCCGGGCTACTACCTGAAAATTACCGACTACGCCCAAGAGCTGCTAGACCATGTGCAAGTCGATGGCGAGCAAGCCACCTTGAACGGCTGGCCAGACAAAGTGCGCCTGATGCAAGAAAACTGGATTGGCAAATCCGCCGGCGTGCGCTTTGCCTTTACGCACAACATTAAA
>CAZMMM010000492.1:0-1540 GCA_964567385.1 uncultured Comamonas sp. | reverse complement strand
CCCAAGCCCGATGGCAAGCTGACGTTTGACCGCCTCTCCAGCGTCTTTATCAGCAACACCAACCATGAGGAAAACCAGCCCGCCCACCTCACCTTGAAAGACAGCGCCACGCCCAGCCGCATCAACCTGGCGCAATTTGACGGCCCCGAGGCACGCTACTGCCCCGCCGGGGTGTATGAGTTTGTGGGCGAGGGCAGCGACAAGTATTTGCAAATCAACGCGCAAAACTGCGTTCACTGCAAAACCTGCGACATCAAAGACCCGACGCAAAACATCGTCTGGATTACGCCAGAAGGCGGCGGTGGCCCCAACTACTCGGGCATGTAAGCACAAGCTCGTCACTTATCAACCTTTGACAACACACACAAGGAGATTTCCTATGGCATTGAAAACCTGGGCTGCCCCACTGGGCGCAATCGCTTTGGCCGCTGCGGCGCTCACCAGCGCCTACGCGGCAGAAGAAAAATCCGTAGCCGTCACCGCCATTGTTGAGCATCCCGCCCTGGACGCGGTACGTGATGGCGTGCAAGCCGCTTTGAAGGACGCGGGCTACGAAGCCGGCAAAAACCTGAAGTGGCAATACCAAAGCGCCCAAGGCAATACCGGCACTGCCGCGCAAATTGCCCGCAAATTCATTGGTGACAAGCCTGACGCTATCGTCGCCATTGCCACCCCTTCCGCCCAGGCCGCTGTGGCTGCCAGCAAGAACGTACCCATCGTGTTTTCTGCCGTGACTGACCCTGTGGTCGCCAAGCTCACCCCTAGCTGGGAGGCTTCGGGCAGCAACGTTACCGGCGTGTCTGACATGCTGGTACTGGACAAGCAGGTCGAGCTGATTAAGCAAATCGTGCCCGATGCCAAGCGCATTGGCATGGTCTATAACCCCGGCGAGGCCAACTCGGTCGTGGTGGTCAAAGAGCTGCAAAAAATCCTGCCCGCCCAAGGCTTTACCCTGGTGGAAGCCGCCGCACCACGCACGGTAGATGTCAGCAGCGCCGCCCGCAGCCTGATTGGCAAGGTGGATGTGATTTACACCAACACCGATAACAACGTCGTCTCGGCTTACGAAGCGCTGGTGAAAGTGGGGCAAGATGCCAAGATTCCCCTGATTGCCTCTGATACCGACAGCGTCAAGCGTGGCGCGATTGCTGCCCTGGGCATTAACTACCGTGACTTGGGTGAGCAAACTGGCCGTATGGTGGTGCGCATCCTTAAAGGCGAGCAGCCCGGCAGCATTGCCCCCGAGACCAGCGACAAGCTAGAACTGTTCGTCAACCCTGGCGCGGCTAAAAAGCAAGGCGTTACCTTGAGCGAGAGCCTGATCCAAAGCGCCGCTCAGGTGATTGAGGACTAAGCCTCTACTCCCTAGCCCCCAGGTGAATAAGCCCGCCTGGGGTTTTTTCCTTATTGATGAACACGTCCTGCCATGTCCCTGTTTTCTTTACTCGGCGCTCTTGAAATCGGTTTGATTTTTGCCTTGGTGGCCTTGGGCGTGTTCATCTCGTTTCGCCTGCTGCGCTTTCCAGATTTAACGGTCGAT
>CAZMMM010000491.1:0-1552 GCA_964567385.1 uncultured Comamonas sp. | reverse complement strand
AGAGCGGCACGGTCACTTGCACACCCAGCATGGCGTTGGTGTTTTTATTGCGTGCGCCGCTGCCGTAGTCGCCACGGCCTGAGAGGCGCTCTTGCTCGGCCACGGCCACCATTTCTACGGTGGCGGATTGGCTGGCGCGGTGTTTATCTACCTCAGCACGGGCGATTTCTACAGCGCGTTGCCTGAGCAAAATGCCTGGATTGGCCTCCTCCGCCAGCGTTTGCCAATGCGCCAGACTTTGCGCTTGCAGAGGGTGCTGGGGGTGCGCTTTGGGTAAATGGGCATCCAAATCTGCGCCGGGCAGGCCAGTGGCATCGGCCAGAGCGCGGCGTTGAATCGCCAGTTCGGTTTCAGCCCCTACTTTTTGCGCTTGCAATTGCGCCAGTTGCGCCCTGGCCTCGTGGACGGCAGTGATGGGTGCTGCGCCTAGTTCAAAGCGCTCTTGCGCCTCGGTGCTGGCTTTTTCTACGGCTTGCAGTTGCTGCTCCAAAACGCGCAGGGTTTCTTGCGCTACGGCCAGATTCAGATAGTGCTGGGTGGTACGCAGCATGGCGCTTTGTTGGGCAAGCTGCCATTGCAGTTCGCCCATGTCGGCCATCAGGGAAAGCTGCTGCTGCTGGGCGCGGCGCTCGGGGTGGTAGAGCGGTTGGCTGGCCTGCACCGCCAAGCGGGTCGCCGCGCCGCTGGTGATGGAGGTGCCAAAGTCCACGCCCCGATTCGTGCCCATGCCCGGGGCGCTGAACTGGGCGTTACGCATTTCGCTCTCGCCACGGGCTAGGCCAGCGGCGGCGCTCATTTGTACGCCGGGTCGCCACAAGGCGGCGGCTTGGCGGCGCTGCGGATCGGCGCTGGCGTGGGCGGCACGGGCAACGGCTAGTTCAGGGTCATGTTGCTGGGCGGCTTGCCACGCCTGTTCCAAATCTAGTGCTTGGGCGGAAAAAGCTGCTCCAACCAAGAGCAAGGCAGCGGCTAATTGTTTTGCTAATTGTTTTTTCAAGGGCGGTTTCATGCGTTAGCTCCTTCATGCTCGGCTGCTGCGCCGCGCACCACATCCAAGCGGTTGCGGTAGGCCATGAAATACAGAATAGGGATGACCACCAAGGTCAGCAGCGTAGAGACGGCAATACCAAAAATCAGCGAAATCGCTAGGCCGTTAAAAATGGGGTCGTCCAGAATAAAAAAGGCTCCCAACATGGCCGCTACGCCGGTCAGCACAATCGGCTGGGCGCGGGTGATAGCCGATTGCACTATCGCCTGCTTAAAGTCCATGCCCGATTGCACCTGCAAGCGGATGAAATCGACCAGCAAAATCGAGTTACGCACAATGATGCCGGCCAGCGCAATCATGCCAATCATGCTGGTGGCCGTGTACTGCGCCCCCAGTACGGCGTGGCCGGGCATGACACCAATAATGGTCAGCGGAATCGGCGCCATGATGATGAGCGGCGTAAGGTAAGAGCCAAAGTGCGCCACCACCAGCAGATAAATCAAAATCAAGCCCACACCGTAGGCTGCGCCCATGTCGCGGAAGGTTTCGTAGGTGATTTGCCAC
>CAZMMM010000490.1:0-1555 GCA_964567385.1 uncultured Comamonas sp. | reverse complement strand
AAGCTGTCCTGCATGGCTTTGCTATGGCGGCGTTGACGCCACCAGCGCGGCAGCATCACTGCCACCCCCAAGGCCAGGCCCAGGGTAAAAGCCAGCAGCACCACCAAGACCAGGGGCGCTTGGGACCAGGTGCCAAAAAACCAATGCAGGGTGACGACGTGCTGGTTATTCAAAGCAAAGGCGAACAGCGTAAAAAAAATGGCCGCTTTTAGCAGCCACAGCACAAGCCTCATGAATAGCCCCTTTCTGCTTTTTTCTTAGCCCTTGGCGGTGTTGGCAATAGGGGGATTCTAGGCGGCAGAGCCAGTATCGACAGCTTCGCGCAGGGCTTTGCCGGGTTTGAAGTGAACGCTGCGCTTGGCGGGCACATCCACCGTCTCGCCAGTGCGGGGGTTGCGGCCTTTGCGAGGTGCGCGGGTGTTGACCATAAAACTGCCAAAGCCGCGTACCTCAATGCGCTGGCCTTGCACCAAGGCGGCCACCATGGTGTCTTGCAAGACTTTGACGGCTTGCTCAGCATCGCGCTGCATTAAAAAGGGCAGCCTCTCGGCCAGGCGTTCTATGAGTTCAGAGCGGGTCATGGTGCTTTATCCTCTGTTTTGCATCTTGCTATTTTGCTATCTTGCTACGGAGTACGGGCTTTTGCCCAACGTGGTCATAGAGGGCGCAAAACAAAACAGGCGCTAGAAGCTTGCACTTCCAGCGCCTGCTGCAGTCAAAGGGCTAGTGGTTTGCGCCCTGGCTCATAGCCCTGAGAGGCTATGAGGGGCTGCAGCTTCTAGCCGCGTTGATTACTTGTCAGCATCCAGCTTGGCGCGCAGCAAAGCGCCCAGGCTGGTGGTGCCAGCGTTCTCTTTGGAAGCCTGGGCCGACAGGTTGGCCATGGCTTCTTGTTGTTCAGCCTGGTCTTTTTGCTTGATGGACAACTGGATGTTGCGGCTCTTGCGGTCAACGCTGAGCACAACCACGGTCACTTCCTCGCCCTCTTTCAGGACGTTGCGGGCATCTTCCACACGCTCTTGCGAGATTTCAGACACGCGCAGGTAGCCCAGCACGTCTTCACCCAGGTCGATTTCAGCGCCCTTGGCATCCACGGTTTTGATAGTGCCAGTGACGATGGAGCCCTTGTCGTTGATAGACACAAAGGTGGTGAAGGGGTCAGAGTCCAGCTGCTTGATACCCAGGCTGATGCGCTCGCGCTCCACATCCACGCCCAGGACGATGGCTTCCACTTCCTGGCCTTTTTTGTAGTTACGCACAGCGGCTTCGCCGGTTTCGTTCCAAGACAGGTCGGACAGGTGAACCAGGCCATCGATGCCAGCAGCCAAGCCAACGAACACACCAAAGTCGGTAATCGACTTGATGGGGCCTTTGACCTTGTCGCCACGGCGGGTGTTCTGGGCAAATTCCTGCCAAGGGTTGGCCTTGCACTGCTTCATGCCCAGGCTGATGCGGCGTTTGTCTTCGTCGATGTCCAGCACCATCACTTCGGTTTCTTGACCCAAAGTCACGATTTTTGAAGGGGCCACATTCTTGTTGGTCCAGTCCATTTCAG
>CAZMMM010000489.1:0-1582 GCA_964567385.1 uncultured Comamonas sp. | reverse complement strand
TCATTGCCGAGACCGGCGCAGGCCAGCACGGCGTGGCCACGGCCACCATCTGCGCCCGCTATGGGCTGGAGTGCATCGTCTATATGGGCGCGGAAGACGTAAAGCGCCAAAGCCCCAACGTCTATCGCATGAAGCTTTTGGGCGCCACCGTAGTGCCGGTAGATTCAGGCAGCAAAACCCTGAAAGATGCGCTGAACGAAGCCATGCGTGACTGGGTGGCCAATGTGGACAACACCTTCTACATCATCGGCACCGTCGCTGGCCCCGCCCCCTACCCCGCCATGGTGCGCGACTTTCAGCGCGTGATTGGCGAAGAATGCCTGACGCAAATGCCCGAGCTACTCGCCAGCCTCAACCTAGCCACCCAGCAGCCCGACGCGGTGGTGGCCTGCGTGGGCGGTGGCAGCAATGCCATGGGCATCTTCCACCCCTATATCCCCTTTGAAGCCACCCGCCTGATTGGCGTGGAGGCCGCTGGTGAAGGGCTGGATACCGACAAACACGCCGCATCGCTGCAAAAAGGCTCTAGCGGCGTGTTGCACGGCAACCGCACCTTTATCTTGCAAGACAAAGATGGGCAGATTACCGAAACCCACAGCATCAGCGCTGGCCTGGACTACCCCGGCGTAGGCCCTGAACACGCTTGGCTGAAAGAGCTGGGCCGCGCCCAATATGTAGGCATTACGGACAAAGAAGCGCTGGATGCCTTCCACCGCCTCTGCCGCACTGAGGGCATCATCCCCGCGCTGGAATCGAGCCACGCCGTGGCCTACGCCATGAAGCTGGCCAAGGAAATGCGCCCTGAACAAAGCATTCTGGTCAACCTCTCTGGCCGTGGTGACAAAGACATTGGCACTGTGGCCGACCTCTCTGGTGAAGATTTTTACGACCGCCCCTCCATGCGAGGCCTCAAGGTCAAAGGAAGCGATAAAGCATGAGCCGCATCACCGCAACATTCGACAAACTGCGTGCCGAAGGCCGCCAAGCGCTGATTCCTTTCGTCACCGCAGGCTACCCCTTCGCCGCCATTACCCCCAACCTGATGCACGGCATGGTCGAGGCCGGGGCCGACATCATTGAGCTGGGCGTACCGTTTTCTGACCCCATGGCCGATGGCCCCATCATCCAGAAGGCGGGCGAACGCGCCATTGCCAATGGGGTGAATCTGGCCAAAGTCATCAGCTACGTGCGCGAGTTTCGCAAAAAGGATGAGCACACCCCTGTCGTTCTGATGGGCTATGCCAACCCGATTGAGCGTTATGACCAGCTGCACGGCCCCGACGCTTTCGTGCGCGACGCTGCCGAGGCCGGGCTGGATGGCCTGCTGGTGGTGGACTACCCCCCGGAAGAAAGCCAGGAATTTGCCGCCAAGCTCAAGGCCGACGGCATTGACCTGATTTTCCTGCTGGCCCCCACCAGCAGCGAAGAGCGCATACAGGAAATTGCCCGCGCTGCCAGCGGCTATGTGTACTACGTCTCGCTCAAAGGGGTGACCGGCTCTGCCGCCCTGGATACCGATGAAGTGGCCCGCATGCTGGCCCGCATCAAGACCAAGGACAACATCCCGGCATTCATCGAAGGC
>CAZMMM010000488.1:0-1584 GCA_964567385.1 uncultured Comamonas sp. | reverse complement strand
TCGTCCAGGCCGTTGAGCAGGCAGTGCTTGCGGAAGGGCTGCACGTCAAACGGGATTTCTTCGCCTTGGGGACGCACGATGACTTGGCGCTCCAAATCCACGGTGAGCTGGTAGCCGGGGAAGGCGGCCACTTCATCAAATAGTTGCGCCACGGTGCCTTCTGGTAGAGCGATGGGTAGCAGGCCGTTTTTAAAGCAGTTGTTAAAAAAGATGTCGGCAAAGCTGGGCGCAATCACGCAGCGAAAGCCAAACTGCTGCAAGGCCCAAGGGGCGTGCTCGCGGCTGGAGCCGCAGCCAAAGTTTTTGCGTGCCAGCAAGATGCTTGCGCCTTGGTAGCGCGGCTGGTTGAGCACAAAGTCCGGGTTGGGCTTGCGCTGGGATTCGGGCACGCCGGGCTGGCCGGGTTGGTCGAGGTAGCGCCATTCGTCAAACAGGTTGGGGCCGAAGCCGGTTTTTTTGATGGATTTCAAAAACTGCTTGGGGATGATGGCATCGGTATCGATGTTTTCGCGGTCCATCGGTGCAACCAAGCCTTGGTGGGTGGTGAATTTTTCCATGATGAATACCTTTTTTGTTCGGTGTTATTCCGTGATTTGTTGTAGCTTTTCGCCCGCTTTTTCCAAGCCCTTGCCGGTGGCTTGGCCAGCTTTTTTGCTGTCTTCTTTCACACCCGTCCAGGTGTTGCTGCAAGCGCCCAGCGTAAAAGCCAGAGCCAGGGTGATGAGTGCCAGGATATGTTTGCGCATAAAAATCTCTCTGCTTAGGGTCGTGGGTAAGAGGTGGCGATAGTGGGGGCTACCGTCAGGCGTATTGGCGAATATCCACAAAGTGGCCGGCAATGGCGGCAGCGGCTGCCATGGCGGGGCTGACCAAGTGGGTGCGCCCGCCTGCGCCTTGGCGGCCTTCAAAGTTGCGGTTGCTGGTGCTGGCGCAGCGCTCGCCGGGTTCCAGGCGGTCAGCGTTCATAGCCAGGCACATGCTGCAACCGGGTTCGCGCCATTCAAAACCAGCGGCTTTGAAAATCACGTCCAGCCCCTCGGCCTCGGCTTGGCGCTTGACCAAGCCTGAGCCAGGAACCACCATGGCCTGCTTGACGTTCTTCGCCACTTTTTGCCCCATTTTCTGCACGATGGCCGCTGCGGCGCGGATGTCTTCAATGCGGCTGTTGGTGCAGGAGCCAATAAATACCTTGTCCACAAAGATGTCGTTCAAGGGCTTGCCGGGTTCCAGCCCCATATAGGTCAGGGCGCGTTCGATAGCGCCGCGCTGGTTGCTGTCTTTTTCCTTATCAGGGTCGGGCACGCGGGCATCCACGCCCAGCACCATTTCGGGCGATGTGCCCCAGGTGACTTGCGGCACGATGTCGGCAGCTTGCAGGGTAACAATGGCATCCCATTGGGCATCGGGGGCGGATACCAGGGTTTGCCAATAGGCCACAGCTTGCTCCCATTCCACACCGGTGGGGGCAAGGGGGCGGTTTTTCACGTAAGCAATGGTTTTTTCATCCACGGCGACCAGGCCAGCGCGTGCGCCCGCCTCAATCGCCATATTGCAGACGGTCATGCGCCCTTCGATGCTCAGGTC
>CAZMMM010000487.1:0-1589 GCA_964567385.1 uncultured Comamonas sp. | reverse complement strand
AGCGCCATCCACACCCTGCTGGAAGCTAACTTTGGCATGACTGAGAGCGAGCGTATGGTTTTGCAGGTGGAAGAGCTGGAGGCGCAAATGATGGCGCTGGTGCATGAGCTGGAAGGCTTTTCCGAGCACTACAAGCAGGAAGTGGATGCCGCCATCATGGCCAGCCACGATGCCCGTCTGGCTTATTGGCAGGCCCGCCTAGACGCCTCGGTCTTTACAGGCGAAGTGGTGCATCACCCCTAAAAATGTCTCGGGTTCAATAATGAATACCTCCTTAGCTCCTGTCCAAGCCTTGGCCAGCAGTGCTACTGCCGCGCCGCGCTTGCAGTTGCAGGGCATTACCAAGCGCTACCCCGCAGTAGTCGCCAACCAAAGCGTGAGTTTGACGGTGCAGCCCGGCCAGGCGCACGCCATCTTGGGGGAAAACGGCGCGGGCAAATCCACGCTGATGAAAATCATCTACGGCAGCACCCGCCCGGACGAGGGGCAAATCCTGGTCGATGGCCAAGCCGTAGAAATTCGCAACCCCCAGCAGGCGCGGCAATTGGGGATTGCCATGGTGTTTCAACACTTCAGCCTGTTTGACACGCTGACCGTGGCAGAAAACGTCTGGCTGGGGCTGGATAAAAGCCTGTCGCTGGCGGAAGTGACCCAGCGCATCCGCAGCAAAGGGGCGCAATACGGGCTGGAGATTGACCCCCTGCGCCCCGTACACAGCCTGTCGGTGGGCGAGATGCAGCGCGTAGAGATTGTGCGTGCCCTGCTTACCAACCCGCGCCTGCTGATTTTGGATGAGCCAACCTCGGTGCTCACCCCCCAGGCGGTCGAACAATTGTTCGTGGTGCTGCGCCAGTTGGTGGCCGAAGGCTGCTCAATTCTGTATATCAGCCACAAGCTGCACGAGATTCGGGCGCTGTGCAGTGCTTGCACGGTGCTGCGCGGCGGCAAGGTCACGGGGGTGTGCAACCCGCAGGAAGAGAGCAATGCCTCGCTCTCGCGCATGATGATTGGTGCAGAGCCGCCTGCGCTAGAACACCGTCCCTTGGCCGCTGGCGCAGTGGTGTTGGCGGTGCAAGATTTATCCCTTAAAAGCCCGGATGCCTTTGGTGTGGATTTAATTGATGCCTGCCTGCAAGTGCGCGCTGGGGAGGTCGTCGGGCTGGCGGGCGTATCGGGCAACGGCCAGCAGGAGCTATTGCGCACCCTGTCTGGCGAAGACACCCGCGCCCAGGCGCAGATGCTGTGCATGGATGGCCAGCCCATCGGCCACCTGCCCCCACAGGCACGCCGCGCCATGGGCTTGCACTTTGTGCCGGAAGAGCGCCTAGGCCGTGGCGCTGTGCCCAGCCTGGGGCTGGCGCACAACCTGCTGCTGACCCGCGACGATGCCGTGGGGCGCGGCGGCTGGCTGCACATGGGGGCGCTCAAGGCGCAGGCGCAGGCCATTATTGAACGCTTTGGCGTAAAGGCCGGTGGCGCGGATGCGCCTGCGCAGTCGCTATCGGGTGGCAACTTGCAAAAATTTATCGTTGGGCGCGAGATTGCTGCCCAGCCGCGTTTGCTCATCGTCTCCCAGCCGACTTGGGGGG
>CAZMMM010000486.1:0-1596 GCA_964567385.1 uncultured Comamonas sp. | reverse complement strand
TAGGGATGCCCTCTGCGCAAATCGCAAATCATTTTGTGGCAGTATTGCCCGCCTTACGCATGCGTTCTTTCGCGTGTGTGATCACTCGTTTTTAGTCACTGAAAAAGGAAATTCCCCATGTTCAACAAAGGACAACTCGCCGGCCTGATGAAACAAGCCCAGGCCATGCAAGACAACATGAAAAAAGCCCAGGAGGAACTGGCCAATATCGAAGTAGAGGGCGAGTCCGGCGCTGGCCTGGTCAAAGTCGTGATGACTTGCAAGCACGATGTCAAGCGCATCACCATCGACCCCAGCCTGCTGGCCGACGATAAAGACATGCTTGAAGACTTGGTGGCCGCCGCCTTCAACGCCGCCGTGCGCAAAGCCGAAGAGGCCAGCAGCGAGAAGATGGGCAAAATCACCGCCGGTATGCCCGGCCTGCCCGGTGGCATGAAGTTCCCCTTCTAAGCTTGGCGCAATTGCCGTCGTATTTACCGCTATGCCTGAAGCCCAGCCGCTGGAACCTTTGATGACCGCCCTGCGCTGCCTGCCCGGCGTGGGCGTAAAAACGGCCCAGCGCATGGCGTTTCACCTTTTGCAACGCGACCGCGAGGGTGCACGCCACCTGGCGCAAACCTTGCTGCAAGTGCTTGACCACGTAGGGCATTGCCAGCGTTGCAACAACTTCTCGCATGAAGTCATTTGCCCTATTTGCAGCGATGCCGGGCGCGATGCCGCCCGCCTGTGCGTGGTGGAAGCGCCGGCTGACCTGGCCGCTATGGAGCGCACCGGCGCGTACCGAGGCCATTACTTTGTGCTGATGGGGCGCATCTCCCCGCTGGATAACCTGGGGGTCAAAGACCTGGGGCTGGCCAGTTTGCAGCAGCGCGTACAAGGCGATGCGCAGGCGGGTATTGCCCCGGTGCAAGAGGTGATTTTGGCCACCAGCTTTACCACTGAGGGCGAGGCCACCGCCCATTTAGTCAGCGAGCTGCTCAGCCGCCAAGGGGTGCAAGTAACCCGCTTGGCGCGTGGTGTGCCCGTGGGCAGTGAGCTGGAATATGTGGACTTGGGCACGATTGCCCATGCCTTGGTAGAGCGGCGCTCTACCCTGGGCGAATAATTTTTACAGCAAGTCCAGCACAGTCTCAGGCGGGCGGCACAGGGCCGCGCCTTTGTCTGTTACCACAATGGGGCGGTTCATCAGCGTGGGGTGGGCCGCAACTGCGGCAATTAGCTCGGCATCAGACAGGGCGGGGTCATCCAGCTTGAGCGTCTGGTATTGCTCTTCCTTGCTGCGCAGCAGGCTGCGAATAGGCTGGCCGATATGGGCAAACAGCTCGGCCAGTTCAGGCGCGGTCAGCGGTGTGGAGGCGTATTCGATAACGGTTGGCTCAATCCCTCGGTCGCGCAGGATTTGCAGAGCGCCGCGTGAATTGCTGCAACGAGGGTTGTGGTAGATGGTGACTTGAGACATGGCTCTTCTTCCTTTCTTAAAAAAGCGGAGTCAGCGCAGTCAGCGCAAAAAGCTATCAATAGGGGTGGCCTGACTCTGGGTCGGTATTTTCAGGCAAGTGCTTATCCAGCCATTCAATCAAGTCATTCCACATGGCA
>CAZMMM010000485.1:0-1599 GCA_964567385.1 uncultured Comamonas sp. | reverse complement strand
TCAATGACGGTGCCAAAGTGGTTTTTAGCTTCTTGAACTTGCCAAACTGCGGACATAGCGGCCTCCTATCATGCGCAGATAGTGCGCGGTAGCATGGAATCATTCTGGCCAGATTTTAGGTCTTCTGGCCAGAATTTTCAGGAGGGCGCTATCAGTTCAACTCCTCTTTGCGAATACGGGTGATTTCTGCCAGCACGCTGGGCAAGCCCTGGATTTTTACCAAGGCCGTGTCCATATCGCCTTCACGGGTGGCGTGGGTGAGGATGATGAGGTCGGTTTGCGCCACATCCGTGCCGTCAGAGGCTTCGGCTTGACGCTGCAAGACAGCATCAATGCTGATACCTGCCTCAGCCAGCAGGCGGGTGATGGTGGCCAGCACGCCTGCCTCATCAGCCACGCGAATGCGTAGGTAGTAGCTGGTGACAATATCGGCCATAGGCAGCACGGGCAGGGCTTGACCGGCGCTGTTCAAGCTCGCGGTCTGGAAAGCCAGAGGCGGCACACGGTGGGCGGGGTCAGCATCCAGGGTGCGGGCAATGTCCACCAAATCAGCCACGACGGCGCTGGCGGTAGGCTCTGCGCCTGCGCCTTTGCCGTAGTACAAGGTGGTTCCTACGGCATCGCCTTGCACGACCACAGCGTTCATCGCCCCTTCCACATTGGCCAGCAGGTGTTTGGCAGGAACCAGACAGGGGTGGACGCGCAGCTCCACGCCGCTATCGGTGCGCTTGGTAATACCCAGCAGCTTGATGCGATAGCCCAGTTGCTCGGCGTAGCGAATATCTGCCCCGGCCAGCTTGGTAATGCCTTGCACATAGGCTTTGTCAAACTGCACGGGGATACCGAAGGCAATGGCGCTCATGATGGTGGCTTTGTGGGCGGCATCCACGCCTTCGATGTCGAAGGTGGGGTCGGCCTCGGCGTAGCCCAGACGCTGGGCTTCTTTGAGCACCACGTCAAAGTCCAGCCCCTTGTCGCGCATTTCGGACAGGATGAAGTTGGTGGTGCCGTTGATGATGCCGGCTACCCATTCAATGCGGTTGGCGGTCAAGCCCTCGCGCAGCGCCTTGATGATGGGAATGCCGCCGGCCACAGCGGCCTCGTAGGCCACCATCACGCCTTTTTCAGCGGCGGCCTGGAAAATTTCTGTGCCATGCACAGCCAGCAGCGCCTTGTTGGCTGTGACGACATGCTTGCCTGCGGCAATGGCTTCCAGCACCAGCTCTTTGGCAATGCCGTAGCCGCCAATCAGCTCTACCACCACGTCAATCTCGGGGTTGACAATGATTTGGCGGGCATCGCTGACGATTTGCGCTGCATCCCCCACCACAGCGCGGGCGCGTTCAGCGTCCAAATCAGCCACCATGCTGATGTGAATGCCACGGCCAGCGCGACGGGCGATTTCCTCTTGGTTGCGCTGCAATACGGTAAAAGTGCCACCGCCTACGGTGCCAATGCCCAGCAGGCCAACTTGTATGGGTTTCATAAGTCTCTGTAATCCTTTTGCTTGAATCAGGGGTTATGGTGCCGCTGCCGCCTGTGCTGTGGCCTTGGCTTTTTTGGTGGCAGCTTTGGCAACCAGCAACGCCTCCGTGCCCT
>CAZMMM010000484.1:0-1600 GCA_964567385.1 uncultured Comamonas sp. | reverse complement strand
CTGCCCGAGCAAGGCGCTATCTGGCTGACCTACTACCCCCACATCATGGTGGAGTGGTATCCGCATGTGCTCACCGTCTCGACCCTGCACCCCATCAGCCCCACGCAGACCATGAACGTGGTGGAGTTCTACTACCCCGAAGAGATTGCCGCTTTTGAGCCAGAATTTATCGCCGCCCAGCAAGCCGCCTACATGGAAACAGCGGTGGAAGACGATGAAATTGGCGAACGTATGGACGCTGGCCGCCGCGCCCTGCTAGAGCGTGGCGACAACGAAGTCGGCCCCTACCAAACCCCGATGGAAGACGGGATGGAGCATTTCCACCGCTGGTATCGTGCCCGTATGGGGCAGGAGGCCTTGAGTCTGGTAGAGCCAGCACCAGCGGCCACAGCGCAGAAAGTGGATTAAACCTTTATGCAAGCACTATGGATGGTGGCTGGCGCCTTCTTTTTTGCCACCATGGGGGTATTCGTCAAGCAGGCCGCCCCTTATTTCACCACCCCTGAAGTCGTCTTCTATCGCGGCTTGATTGGCATGGCCTTTGTGTGGGTGGTAGCGCGTCAGCAGGGCGTGGGGCTCAAAACCCGCCATCCGTGGATGCATGCTTGGCGCTCTACCGTGGGCGTAACGGCCATGGGTTGCTGGTTTTACGCTATCGCCCAAATGCCGCTGGCTACGGCCATGACGTTTAACTACATGAGTGGGCTGTGGATGGCAGCGTTTTTGCTGGCCGCTGCGCTGTGGACTTTTCGCCCAGGCCATAGGGGGCCGCGCAAGCCCTTGAATATGGCCTTGTTAGGCACGATTGCCTTGGGCTTTATTGGCGTGGTGATGGTGCTGCAACCCAGCTTTGCGCAAGAGCAGGGCTTGCCCGCTAGCTTGGGGCTGATTTCTGGCGTGCTGTCTGCCCTGGCTTATTTGCAGGTGGCCGCCCTGGCCCGCGCTGGTGAGCCAGAGCCGCGCACCGTGTTTTACTTCTGCGTGGGCTGCGCCCTGGGCGGTGCAGCGGTGATGGGGGGCACAGGCTTGTCCCCCTGGCCATCGGGCTGGGCGGGGCTGTGGCTGCTGCCTGTGGGCTTGTTTGCCGCCTTGGGGCAGCTGTGCATGACCCGCGCTTATGCCAGTGCCAGCAATGCGCGCGGCACTTTGGTGGTGGCTAATTTGCAATACAGCGGCCTGATTTTTGCGAGCGCCTACAGCCTGTTCTTGTTCCAAGACCACATTACTGTCATGGGCTGGCTGGGCATGGCCTTGGTGGCAGTCAGCGGCATTGGGGCCACTGTGCTGCGCAATCGCCAGCAAAAAAATGCAGAGGCTCTAGTGTCTGCCCCAGCCCCAGCGGCCAATCTACCTTCCGCAGCCAAGCCGGTGTAAACCGCCGCTCCGCCAAGCAGGGCAGGGCGTGCGTTGGGTGGCACACATCCGGGCGCACAATAAGGGCTTGTTCTTTGCCCTTGGTGATTTGCGATGCCTACACTCCCTAATGCCTCTCCGCTTATTAGCGCCCAGCAATTGCAGCAGCTCTTGGCCAGCGGCCAGCCCTGTATGGTATTTGACAGCAGCTTTGGAAGGGTTGATTTTCCTGGAGGAAACGGTGAGC
>CAZMMM010000483.1:0-1608 GCA_964567385.1 uncultured Comamonas sp. | reverse complement strand
GAGGTTGGAGCCAGTCAGGTCGGCGCTGCCGCCCAGCAGTTCGGGCAGCGCGGCGGTCAAGCCTTCCAGGGTGAGCTGGCTGGCCTTGCGACTGGCTACGGTGGCGGCTTCGTCATGCGCTTGCGAGGCGATTTGCGCGGCTGTCTGAGCAAAATCTGCGGGCAGCTCGCCGACCATGCGGCGTTCGAATTCGGCGGCCAATGCTGGGTAGGCGGCGGCGTAGGCGGCAAAGCGCTCGTCCCAGGCGGCTTGGGCTTGTTGACCGGCGGCTTTGCCATCCCAGTCGGCATAAACCTCGGCGGGGATGTCAAAGGGGGCGTGGTTCCAGCCCAGGGCGGCGCGGGTCAGGGCGATTTCTTCTGCGCCCAAAGGCTCGCCGTGCGCCTTGGCCGTGCCTGCGCGGTTGGGCGAGCCAAAGCCGATGCTGGTCTTGCAGCAAATCAGCGTGGGCTGGTTGCTGCTTTGTTTGGCCTGGGTGATGGCGGCGCTGACGGCGGCGGCATCATGCCCATCCACAGCGCGAATCACGTTCCAGCCATAGGCTTCAAAGCGGGCGGGGGTGTCGTCGCCAAACCAGGGGGTAACTTGGCCGTCGATGCTGATGCCGTTGTCGTCCCACAGGGCAATCAGCTTATTGAGTTTCCAGGCACCGGCCAGGGCGCAAGCCTCATGGCTGATGCCTTCCATTAAGCAGCCGTCGCCCATAAAGACGTAGGTATGGTGATCCACAATGGCGTGGCCATCGCGGTTGAACTCGGCGGCCAGCAATTTTTCGGCCAGCGCCATGCCCACGGCATTGGTGATGCCCTGGCCCAGCGGGCCGGTGGTGGTTTCCACGCCGGGGGTGATGCCCACTTCGGGGTGGCCAGCGGTTTTGCTGCCCAGTTGGCGGAAGTTTTTCAGCTCCTGCATGGGCAGGTCATAGCCGGTGAGGTGCAGCAGCGCGTAAATCAGCATGGAGCCGTGGCCGTTGGAGAGCACAAAGCGGTCACGGTTCGCCCACAGAGGGTCGCTGGGGTTGTGTTGCAGATGCTCGCCCCATAGCGCCACCGCCATATCGGCCATGCCCATGGGTGCGCCGGGGTGGCCGGACTTGGCTTGTTGAACAGCATCCATGGCCAGAGCGCGAATTGCGTGGGCCATCATCTGGGTATTTGCCATGTGGGGCAGTCTCCTGTGGGCAGTGGGCAAAAAAACGCTTATTTTAGCGGACTTGCGATAACCCACTTTGGGCACACTCCCTTGGCGCACAGTTCCGTCCCCCTTGCGCGTTTTATGCCCCTCTAGCCTGCACCATGTCCTCCCCCGCCCCTCAGCGCCGCATTGTTTGGCAGCACCCGCAAGCGCCAGCCAAACCCAACTTTGGTGCCGATTGCAATGGCTGCGGCCTGTGCTGCTTGGTTGAACCCTGCCCCTTGGGCATGTTGGCCACGCGCCGCCGACACGGTGCTTGCGCCTTGCTGCGCTGGTCAGATAGCCAGCAGCGTTATGTGTGTGGGGCGATTAGCGACGCGCCCAGCGATTGGCTGGGGCGGCTGCGCCAGCGCCTGGCGGTGCGCTGGATTGCGGCGGGCAAGGGCTGTGATGCGGATTGGGAGGCTTAGCCAG
>CAZMMM010000482.1:0-1614 GCA_964567385.1 uncultured Comamonas sp. | reverse complement strand
GCATACAGGCAGGCACAGCCCAGGCCGACCATGCGGGTCGCACCACGCAGGAAGTGGTACAGGCCATCCAGCAGGTGCGCGACATCATGGGGGAAATCAGCGCTGCCAGCCAGGAACAAAGCGCTGGCGTGCAGCAGATTGGCGAAGCCGTGATGAATATGGACCAAGTCACCCAGCAAAACGCTGCACTGGTGGAAGAAATGGCGGCAGCGGCCGCCGGCCTGGATCGCCAGGCACATGACTTGGTGCAGACCGTGGCCGTCTTCCGCCTGGCGGAAGACTCCTCACTGAACATACGCAAACCACAGCCCCCTGCGGCCCTGCCCAAGGCAAGCAGCCTCGGCTGGAAAAGCGTTTAAGCCGCCGCCTTGCGCCCAGGCCAGTACCAGTACCTACAGCGCCGCAAGCCGCCCACACCATGACGCTGACCCTCTTGCCTCCGCTGCTCCTGGGAATGCTGGTGACGGCCATGCTGGCCTTGTGCATGTTCGTGGTTGCCGAGCCGCGCAACACCGATGGCCTGCGTGACTGGGCCTGGGCCATGACCACCCTGGGATTGGCCCAGGCGGCCTGGGCCTGGCCAACATCCACCACAGGCTGGCCAAGCTTAACTGTGCTGGCATCCAGCGGATTGCTGAGTGCTACCCTGGCTTTCACGTTGCAAGGGCTGCGGCGCTTTCACCAGCAGCCACAACGCCCAATGCGGGTCTGGGGTCCTAGCCTGCTGGCTCTGGGCTGGAGCGGCTGGAGCGCAGCCCTGCTGCACCAGCAGACGACCTGGGCACTGGGCATGGCCGCTGTGATCCTGGCGCAATCCCTGCAATTTTTGCGGCTGATGCACCAGCATTGGCGCACCACCCCAGGGAGCGGCAAATACCTGTTGACCGGCGGCATCCTCGTGCTGGTCGGCAGTCTGGGCAGCGGTCTTTTTGCCGCCCTGCACGGGGAGCCAGCGCTTCCCACCTGGGCGCTGTACCCCGTCTGCATGGCTGCGGTAGCCAGCAGCATGGGCTGCGTACAGATGAGCCAGGAGCGCGCCCACGCACGCCAGCGCCAATTGGCCTATACCGATACGCTCACCGGCCTGGACAACCGCCGTGCGATGGAGCAGCACCTGGCCCAGCAACTGGCACAGGCCAGCCGCTCTGGTCAAGCACTTTCACTGCTGTTGCTTGACATCGATCATTTCAAGCGTGTCAACGATGAGCATGGCCACCTGAAGGGTGACACGGTACTCTACGAGGTGGCCCAGGCCCTGCGGGGCAGCCTGCGCAGCCAAGACCTGGCTGGACGCTGGGGTGGCGAAGAGTTTCTGGTGCTGTTGCCCAATACGACCGCCCTGCCCGCCCTGGTGTTGGCCGAGCGCTTGCGCACCAATGTGGCCATGGCATGCAGTGTCACCATCAGCATCGGCCTGCACACCAAACACAGCAACACGACGGAAAGTGCCGGCACCATGCTGGAAGCCGCCGACCACGCACTCTACGAAGCCAAGAGCCGGGGGCGCAACTGTGTCGAGGCCAGTCCCCCATCCAGACCTATCGTCGTTGCCTGATACGGCCAACACAATAGATCAATAGATACCCATCCAAGCATCCGCCAAGACCCCCTCCC
>CAZMMM010000481.1:0-1618 GCA_964567385.1 uncultured Comamonas sp. | reverse complement strand
TTAGATGTCCAGCACTTTGGGCTGTTGGGCAGTGTGGGGATGCTCAGCGCCGCCATAGACTTTGAGCTTCTTGATCATGGCGTAGCCCAGGGGACCCTTGGGCAACATGCCTTTGACGGCTTTTTCCAGTGCGCGGCCAGGGAACTTGGCTTGCAGATCACGGAAGTTGGTGGATTTCAGGCCACCAGGAAAGCCCGTGTGGCGGTAGTACATTTTGTCGGTGGTTTTGGTGCCGGTTACTTTGAGTTGGGCAGCATTGATAACCACGATGTAGTCACCGGTGTCAACGTGAGGTGTGTAGATGGCTTTGTGCTTGCCGCGCAGACGCAGGGCCACTTCGCTGGCGACCCGGCCTAGCACCTTGTCGGTGGCGTCAATCACAAACCACTCGTGTTGCACCTCAGCGGGTTTTGCGCTGAATGTAGTCATGAGGATGGTTCTCTTTAAAGAAAGGAAGAGTAGGCTCTTTTCTGCGGTCGGTGCTTCCTTCTGAAAGGGAAGCCTCTTAGGCAGGGGCTGGCAATAAGGCGCATAAAAAATAGCCCCAAAGGGCTAAGACGGCGCTGTTGCTCGGCTTCGACGCGGAACCTCTAAAATCGCTGCGAAGCCCGCCATTATACAAATTCTGCAGAAATTGTCTGCTGCTGTTGATTGTTTTTACCACTGCCCTATGTTCAGCTATCGCCACGCCTTTCATGCCGGTAACCATGCCGATGTTCTCAAGCACACCGTGCTGATTGCCACTTTGCGGCATCTGCTGCAAAAAGACACAGCGCTGGCCGTGCTGGACACCCACGCGGGCACGGGGCTGTACCGCCTGGATGGTGACTTTGCCAGCACCAGTGGCGAGGCTGCCCACGGTATTACCCGCCTGCTGGAGCAGCCTGAGCAGACGCTGGCCCCCATGCTGCAAGACTATGTGCAGATGGTGCGCAGCTTTAATGATGGGCGCAAAGGCAGCAAACTGCGCAACTACCCTGGCTCGCCCGCCTTGCTGCACCACCTGTTGCGTGGCCAAGACCATCTGCGCCTGTGCGAGCTGCTGCCGGTGGATGCTCGCGCTCTGGCGGGCAATATGCTGCAATTGCAAGAGCTACAGCACAGCACGGGCAGCAAGCCCTGCCAGCTTCAGGTGCTGACGGAAGATGGCTTTGCCGCCGTGAAGCGCTTTTTGCCGCCATCCTCACGCCGTGGGTTGCTGCTGTGCGACCCCAGTTATGAAATCAAAAGCGATTACGGCAAGGTGGTGGCGCTGATAGACGAGAGCCTGCGCCGCTTTGCCACGGGCTGCTATGCGGTGTGGTATCCCATCGTGGCCCGCCACGAGGCGCATGACCTGCCCAAGCGCCTCAAGGTGCTGGCCGAAAAAGCCGGCAAAAACTGGCTGCACGCCACATTAACCGTCAAAGGTGGGCGACAACTGGCGGGTCTGCCCGGCAGTGGCATGTTTTTGATTAACCCGCCCTATGTGCTGAAAGAGGGCTTAGGCCAAGTGCTGCCGCAATTGGTGCAATGGCTGGGTCAGGACAAATACGCGGGCTTTACGCTGGAGAGTGCGGGGCTATAAGGCAGCGACCCGCTAGCTCTGCGCTTACCCTGCGGCCACTTGGGTGGGGCA
>CAZMMM010000480.1:0-1619 GCA_964567385.1 uncultured Comamonas sp. | reverse complement strand
GGAATGGAATGGTTTACCAGCCTGGGCGAGTCAGTGACCATCGTGACTGGCCTGATCTTCATCATCTGCGTGCTGGCCTTCCGCCGCGGCATCATGGGGGAGCTGATTGCTTGGTTGCAGCGCTTGCGCGGCCATAAGGCCTAGCAGCCGGTAATTCTGCTCTCTTTTGCAAAAAGCGCCTTGTCATTTGTCAGCAAGGCGCTTTTTTACTTTCTCAGAGCTATCGAAAACCCGAATAGTTTGAAAATTTTACAGTTGATATATTTAGCATTCAACTAAATTATCCACGGGAGACTCTTCATGGCTGAGCAGCAACTGACTGCCGACTTACCCCTGCCCAGCCTTGGCTGGTATCACCTCCTTATGGTCAGCCTTGGCATCATGGCGGCCCTGCTGTTTGGGGCCATGGCTTTGTTGGTATGCGCTGACGTTTTCCTACGCAACTTGGGCGGTAGCACCATCCAGTGGGCGGTAGAGGTGACTGAATACATGACGATGGCCGCCACTTTTTTGGCAGCGCCTTGGTTGCTGTACACCAATAGCCACATCCGGATTGACCTATTGCTGCGTGCTGCACCTGCCTGGCTCGGCAAAGCTTTATCCATCGGCACTGACGCGATAGGGCTGCTGATTTGCTGCCTTTTGGCGTGGAAGTGCATAAGCGTCACTGCGGATACTGCGGAGCAAGGGGGCATGGTGTTCAAAGTATTGATTTTTCCTGAATGGTGGCTGAGTCTGCCCATCAGCTTTTCGTTTCTTGCCTTGAGCCTGGAATTTACGCGCCGCATCTGGCGTGGTCTGCGCTTGCCTGTGGAGCAGTGATATGGAATGGCAGTTTGCATTAGCCCTGATGCTGGGCAGTCTGTTTGCTCTGATGCTCTTGGGGGTTCCCGTGGCATTTGCCTTTTTAGGCGTGAATCTGCTCGGTGCTTGGGTATTTTTTGGGGGCGAGGCGGGGCTGGGCCAGCTGGTACGCAACTCCGTTGGCGCAGTCAGTAGCTTTTCGCTCACCCCCATCCCACTTTTTATCTTGATGGGTGAGGTGCTCTTTCACACGGGGCTGGCCTACAAGGCGATTGAGGCCATTGAACGCCTGATTGCCAAAGTACCTGGCCGCCTGGCGGTGGTCTCTGTGCTTGGTGGCACGACCTTTGCCACCCTCTCAGGCTCCACGATTGCCAATACCGCCATGATGGGGGGCGTTTTGCTGCCACAAATGCTGCAGCGCGGCTACCACCCGACCTTAGCCATGGGGCCTATTGCCATGCTGATTCCCCCCTCTGCTCTGGCGGTCATGCTGGGTAGTTTGGCGGGAATTTCGATTGCAGAGCTGCTGATAGGCGGCATTGTTCCTGGCCTATTGATGGCAGCCTGCTTTCTGGCCTATGTGGTGATCCGCAGCCGCATGCGGCCACAGGATGCCCCTAAGGATGAAGCGCTGCAAGAGGTCAAAGGCTGGGAGCGTTGGAAGCCTTTTGTGCGTGATGTGCTGCCGCTATTCAGCATTTTTGTGGCTGTGGTGGGCAGCATGCTTCTGGGCTGGGCATCACCAACAGAATCTGCAGCCATTGGCGCATTGGCCTCTGTGCTGGCGACCATGGCTTACGGTGCATTAACGG
>CAZMMM010000479.1:0-1623 GCA_964567385.1 uncultured Comamonas sp. | reverse complement strand
GCCAGCATCTACAACGCCATGCCGATTGAAGGTGTACGCGCCCTGATAGCCTATATGCAGGACTTTGAGCGCCACAGCGCATAAATGCTTTGAACGCCCAAGTGCATAAACGCACTGCTAGCGCCCTGGCCGCTCCCGCCCCTGATTGCTGACTGACCTACAGAAAGAGACAAGCCCCACCATGAGCCAAGCCCCCCAGCCCCAAGCCACACCCGCTTTGGCGCAGCTGCGCGATGAGATTGACCGCCTGGACCGCCAACTGCTGCAACTGCTCAACGACCGCGCCAAGGTGGCCGAGCAGGTGGGCGAGGTCAAAAAGCGCGAAGGCTCGGCCTTTTTCCGCCCCGACCGCGTGGCGCAGGTGATTGAAAAAATCAAGGCCAACAACCCCGGCCCTCTCAAGGGCGAGCATGTGGCCGCTGTGTGGCGGGAAATTATGTCCGCCTGCCTGGCGCTGGAATCGCCCCAGCGTGTGGCCGTGCTGGGGCCAGCGGGCACCTTCTGCGAGCAAGCCGCGATTGAATACTTTGGCGGTGCGGCAGACTTTTTGTACTGCAACAACTTTGACGAGGTGTTCCATGCCACCGCCGCTGGCAGCGCCCAATATGGCGTGGTGGGCATAGAAAACTCGACCGAAGGGGTTGTTACCCGCTCGCTGGATATGCTGCTGCACACGCCTTGCCATATCGTGGGCGAGGTTAGCCTGCTAGTGCGTCATAACCTGCTGCGTGCCAGCGACAGCTTGCAGGATATTGACGTGGTGGCCGCCCACCCCCAAGCGCTGGCACAATGCCAAGCCTGGCTAGCCAAGCACCTGCCCCATGCCGAGCGCCGCCCCGTAGAAAGCAATGCCGAAGGTGCGCGTCTGGCCGCTATCCACCCCAGTTGGGCGGCCATTGCGGGCGAACGTGCGGCGCAGCAGTTTGGTCTGCACATCGTCAGCCATGCCATTCAAGACCAGGCGTACAACCGCACGCGCTTTGCCATCATCTGCCTGCCTGATACCTTGCCCATGCCCGCACCCAGCGGCAAGGATTGCACCAGCCTGATTGTGTCTGTGCCCAATCGCCCCGGCGCGGTGTATGACTTGCTGGCCCCACTCAAGCAGCACGGTGTTTCCATGACGCGCTTTGAATCGCGCCCAGCACGTACCGGCGAGTGGGAGTATTACTTCTACATCGACATCGAAGGCCACCCCCAGCAACCCCATGTAGCCGCCGCGCTGCAAGAGCTGCAAACCCTGTGCGCCTTCTACAAAGTGCTGGGTGCCTACCCACTGGCCAAGGCTTGAAAGACATGGGTATTTACACACAACAACACAAAGGGCAAGCATGTTTGAGCAGCTAGGGTTGATTGGTTGTGGCTTGATGGGCGGCTCTTTCGCCCTGGCCATGAAAAAAGCGGGCTTGGTGCAGCGCGTGGTGGGCTATAGCAAATCCCCCACCACCACCCAACGTGCACGGCAAATGGGGGTGATTGATGTAGAAGCCCCGTCCGCACTACTGGCCGTTGCGGGGGCCGATATTGTGCTGCTGGCCGTACCCGTGGCGGCTACGGAGGCAGCGCTTAAATCCATCAAACACCTGATTACCCCCGAAATGCTGGTGATGGATGTGGGCTCCA
>CAZMMM010000478.1:0-1624 GCA_964567385.1 uncultured Comamonas sp. | reverse complement strand
GGTTCATCGCCCTATCAGATGCAGGCTTTACTGAATTTCCCGCTCTGTCCACCGAAGCGCGCACCCTGCTACACGGCTTGGTGAGCAACTTCAGCGAGGCCGATGCCCAGGCCATCAAAACCATCGAAAAAACCACCAACCACGATGTAAAAGCCGTCGAATACTGGATTAAAGACCAGTTCAAAGGCCAGCCCGAACTGGAAAAGGCCGCAGAGTTTGTCCACTTCGCCTGCACCAGCGAAGACATCAACAACACCAGCCACGCCCTGCAAATGCGCGCTGGGCGCGAGGTGCTGACGCAAGGCTTGGAGCAAGTCACCGCCAAGCTGCGCCAAATGGCGCACCAGTTTGCCGCTGTGCCCATGCTCAGCCGCACCCACGGCCAGACCGCCAGCCCCACCACCGTCGGCAAAGAAGTGGCCAACGTGCTGGTACGCCTGGAAAAAGCGCTGGCCAACATCGAAGCCGTAAAAATTCTCGGCAAGATGAACGGCGCAGTGGGCAACTACAACGCCCACCTCTCAGCCTGGCCAGATTTTGACTGGGAGGCTTTTAGCAAAAACGTGATTGAAACGCCCGAGCCAGCCGGTCTGGGCATCCACTTTCAGCCCTACAGCATCCAGATTGAGCCGCACGATTACATGGCCGAGCTGTTCGATGCCGTGGCCCGCACCAATACCATCTTGATTGACCTCTCGCGTGACATCTGGGGCTATATCAGCCTGGGCTACTTCAAGCAAAAGCTCAAGGATGGGGAAATTGGTTCTTCCACCATGCCGCACAAGGTCAACCCCATCGACTTTGAAAACGCCGAGGGCAATCTGGGCCTGGCCAACGCCATGCTCAAGCACTTGGCAGAAAAACTGCCCATCAGCCGCTGGCAGCGTGACCTGACCGACTCCACCGTACTGCGCAATATCGGCGTGGCCATGGGCTATGCGGCGCTGGCCTACTCCTCACTCATGACCGGCCTGAACAAGCTGGAACTGAACGAAGAGCGCCTGGCCGAAGACCTGGATGCCGCCTGGGAAGTGCTGGCCGAGCCGATTCAAACCGTCATGCGCCGCTATGGTGTAGCCGGTGCGTATGAAAAGCTCAAGGAAGTCACGCGCGGTAAAAGCGTGCTGGCGGAGGATTTGCAGCAGCTTATCCGCAGCCTGGACATCCCCGAGGCTGACAAGCAGCGCCTGCTGGCCATGACCCCTGCCAGCTATATCGGCAAGGCCACAGAGCTGGCGCAGCGCGTGTAATTGTTTTTTTCCAAGGCCTGCGGCAAAGCGCGGCGGGCTTGCAACCCTAAAAAGCTGCTGCATCGCCCTTGGGCGCTGGCAGCTTTTTTTAAGAACCCGCCATGGCCCTTAAATCCACCATCTTCAAAGCCAGCCTGTCGATTGCTGATATTGACCACAGCTACTACGCCGACCACAGCCTGACCCTGGCACGCCACCCCAGCGAAACCGACGAGCGCATGATGGTGCGTCTGGTCGCCCTGGCCCTGAATGCCTGGCAGCTGCAAGCCCTGTGCAATGGCGACGGCACGCTGGCCTTTGGCACCGGCCTGTCTGACCCGAACGACCCCGATGTGCACATCACCGACTTTACCGGGGCCAAACGCCTATGGATT
>CAZMMM010000477.1:0-1635 GCA_964567385.1 uncultured Comamonas sp. | reverse complement strand
TTTTGGAGAGCGGTGGTGATGGGCATAAGGATTACCCCGCATGGCTGATTCCCGGATGCGCTACGCTTATCCGGGCTACGCGCTTGACTGCCGCGCCCAACTATGTGTTAGCTGACTTCTTGCGCTAGGGTGCAGGTTCGCAGCGCTGAAGAGCATGCGAAGCAACTCGGGTTCACTAAGCAGCAAATCACCTTCCACCTGACCATCCCCCACCATTAATGGATATCTTGTATGAAAATCCTCGGCTCTCTCGCTACTTCTTCAATCTTGCTCCTCTCCGCCTGCACAAATTTTTCGCAGGAGCCTGAACGCCCCCAAGCTTCGGCAGCGATACCGTCCAAGTCGTCTGTGCATAACTATCGCTGCGAGAGCGGAGAGGCCATTACCGCGACCTACTCAGCCCCTGACTCCGCCACGGTTCAATACAAGGGTAGTACCTACAGCATGCAAATCGCGGTTTCGGGCAGTGGTGCACGTTACGTTGGCGGCGAGTTGGAGTGGTGGACAAAGGGCTCTGGCATCGGATCCAAGGGTACGCTTTTGCGCCACAACGCTGATGGCACGTCTGGGGACAGCGTCGAGGTCTGCGTGGAGTCGTAAGTGTGATCTAGCAGTGGCAGCATTTGTCGAGGTGTCATATATGGCGGTGATTCGTACCACTGAAACCATTTGATAAATGGCTAGCGGGTTTACGTGAGCGGTACGCGACTTTGGATTGCAGCTCGCTTTTCAGAGCCGTCAAGCCGCCCCCAGTTGCTCCCGCGCCTTGTCCATCCAGCCGTACAGGTTGTCGCGCAGCTCTTGTTGGTTGAAGGTGCAGCTATCCGCAGCGGCCAGGGTGCTGGCCTCCAGGCGGTCTAATAATTGCAGCAGTACCTCGCCATAGCGCGGGGGCAAAGCGCCCAGCAGGTCTTTTGAGTCGCGGGCCTGCTGGCCTACTTCGCTGGCGCTCACGGCGCAGTCCTCATAGCGCAACAGGGCATCGTGCAGGGCTTGCAGTTGCATCAGGGCGTGGCTGGTGGTCATGGCGTGTTCTCCTTTGCTGTCGTTGTGGTGCTAAAACGGGTGTTTCCCCTTGCCTGCACAGTGTAGAGGCTGGCGCGGGGACAGTGCTTGGCCCCCAGTGTATAAAGCCGCTTGCTGCTGCACAACTGAATGAAAATGACTTCCTATGAACACGAATACTTCTCTTGATACCACCACCCTGATGCAAACCTTGGGCCAGCAGGCCAAAACCGCCGCCGCGCTGATGGCCCAGGCCAGCGCTGCGCAAAAAGCCCAGGCCCTGAAAATTCTGGCGCAACTGCTGCGCGACAACAGCGCCGCGCTGCAAGTGGATAACGCCCGTGACATCGAGCGCGCCCAAGCGGCTGCTATGGCCGCGCCCATGGTGGACCGCCTGCGCCTGACCGAATCAGTGATTGAAACCTGCGCCCAAGGCTGCGAACAACTGGCTGCCATGCCTGATGTGATTGGCGAAATCATTGGCATGAAGCAGCAGCCCAGCGGTATCCGCGTCGGTCAGATGCGCGTGCCGATTGGCGTATTCGGCATGATTTACGAAAGCCGCCCGAATGTGACGATTGAGGCCGCCAGCCTTTCCATCAAAAGCGGCAATGCCTGCATTTTGCGCGG
>CAZMMM010000476.1:0-1639 GCA_964567385.1 uncultured Comamonas sp. | reverse complement strand
CCCATGAGATGCGAAAGCGCTTGGTACTTTTCTACATTCATAAACATGCTACGCAAGAGTTTGCATTGAAAAAATCAATTCAAGCTCATATTGACTTTTCAAAGAAAGTATCTTTGGACTCTCCAAAGAAAAGATTTTCAATGAAAGTTTCAAAAAAATCCGCTTTAGAATTTAATAAACTGGTTTCAGCACTCAATAAGACAAAGACAGAAACGCTAAAATCAATCTTAGCGAAAATTAAGGTAGATATACTGGACGGTGAAAAACTCTTGCCAGAGTTAAGGGTGTTATCGGCAGTATAAAAATATAAGTACGCTACGCCCATTCTGTTCCTGGCCTCGGACGATGCGGCCTATATCACCGGCTCGGTGCTGCCAGTGGGTGGGGGGGATTTGGGGTAAGCACCGTACTTTCTTAAAAAGCCCGCTCTACGCTGGTGTTGGCAAACGAGCGCACCACCGTCAAAAATGCCTGCAAGGCGGGCGAGGGGTCAGCGCGGCGGTAGAGGCAGCTGAGTTCCAAATCCTTCAGGTGGTTGCAATGCAGGGGGCGAAACACCACCTTGGGCAGGCGTAGATTGGTAGCGGACTGGGTGGTAACCGTTACGCCAAAACCGGCTGATGTCAGGGCGATGGCGGTCACCACATCTGGCACTTCCTGCTCTACGCGCAGCGGTATATTTTCTGCACGAAAGGCGTTGCCAATTTCTTGCGCCAAGCCATGCATGGGGACGTTGGGGTAGAGAATCAGCGGCACATTGGCCAGATTTTCCAGCCGCAAAGAGGGGCGCACCGCCAAGGGGTGAGAGGCCGCCAGCGCCACCACCAGCGGCTCGCGCAGCACGGTTTCCACACCAATATCGGCACTTTGCGGCACCAGGCGGTTAAAGCCGATGCTGATACGCCGCTCGCGCAGGGCTTGCAGTTGCGCGTCTTTGGTGAGGTTGTGCAACACGATTTGCACCTCTGGCCTAGCCTCGTGAAAACGCGCCAGGATGCGCGGAATCACATCCAGCACGCCAGAGCCAAACAGGCCAATGTCCAGTTGCCCAATCAGCCCCTGGCCTGCCAGGCGGGTGCGCTCTGCCGCTTGCTGCGCCAAGTCCAGCAGGTTGGGCACTTCTTGCAGCAATGTCTGGCCGGCATCGGTCAAGCTCATGCCCTTGGGGGTGCGGACAAACAGGTTCACCCCCAGCTTGGCCTCTAGCGCCTGAATGTGGCGCGTCAGCGGTGGCTGCGACAAATGCAGGCGTGCCGCCGCACGGCCCATATGCCCCTCTTGCGCTACAGCCAGAAAGTAGCGCATATCCCGTAAATCCATATCGAAGCTCTCCTGCAATCACCCAACCCAAACAAACCAAAGAATATAAAAGATATTCAAAAATAGTATTGAGTTGACGAAAAAAATGTATTGGACGGTATTAGACCAGCAAGTCTATGCTTCTTAGCACCTTGTTTCCGCCCTCTTGTTTTTTCGTGTTGTATGGATGCCTACGATGACCAATAGCCCTACTCAAGAATCCAGTTCCCCAGCTCCTGCCAGCAGCAGTGCCGCTGCCGCACCACGCGCCGTCACTGTGCTGATTGCGCGTTGGGTCGCGCCCCAGTCCGTCGCGGCCTTTGAGGCGGGTATGCAAGCC
>CAZMMM010000475.1:1383-1645 GCA_964567385.1 uncultured Comamonas sp. | reverse complement strand
CGCCTGGACGCTGGCCGCATCGCCGAAACTGGTGGCCTGGAGCTAGCCCGCAGCATTGCCAAAACCGGCTTTACCCGCACCACCGCTTGACCCCGAGGAGGTGCTACCCCATGACTACCCTGAACACCCCGGCCAGTGCCCAGCAGGCACGCGCCCAGCTTGAAAGCAGCGGCTGGATTGGCCGCAAGAACGAAGCCTTCCACCACCTGCCCCCGCCCGCCCTGGCGCAGTGGCTGGCAGAAAACACCGCCGCCGCTACCGA
>CAZMMM010000475.1:0-1356 GCA_964567385.1 uncultured Comamonas sp. | reverse complement strand
TGCCCCGGCCACCAGCCCCGACTGGACGCTAACCGTGCAAGCCGGTGCCGACCAGGTACAGCAGCAACAGCTCAATGCCTTAGACCCGCAAGAACGCCAAGCCCTGCTGGCCAACCTACCCGCCCCCAGTGGCGAAGCCGCCCCCTTTGCCTGGGCACACTTGGCGCTGTGCCGCCAAGGGCTGCGCGTGCAAGTAGCCGCCAGCCCTCATGCTGGTGACAAGCCCGTGCGCCTGCACCTGCACCACTTGGCGCAACTGGCCGTAGATGCCCCCCTGCTGGTACTAGAACTCGCCCCCGGCGCACGTTGCCTGCTGCTGCACACCCAAGAGCGCCAGGCCGACCTAACAAGCATTACGCAAAACCTGCACATGCACATCCGCCTGGGCGAAGGGGCGCTACTGCAACACCTGCGCATTCACGAAGCACAGGCCGCTGACCAGTTGGCGCACTTCCAGCATGTGCAAGTAGCGGCCAACGCCCAATACCACCAGGCCGTAGCCACCAATGGCTGTGCCTACCATGTGCAGCGCAGCGATATCGACCTGCAAGGCGAACATGCCCAAGTGCGCCACGCTGGCCTGCTGCTAACGGGCAGCGCCCAAATTGACCAGCAAATCTACACCCGCCACCTGGCAGCAGACACCCATAGCCATGTACAAGTGCTGGGCTTGGGCGCAGGGCGTAGCCGCACCGTGGCCAACGCCTTTACCTATATTGCGCCCGGCGCACGTGATTCGGACGTACACCAGCGCCTCTGGGGCTTGGCCATTGACGGCCAGCCGCGCATGACGCTGCGCCCCCACCTGGAAATTTTGCACGACCAAGTCACCGCCGCCCACGGCGCAACCTGGGGCGCTCTGCCCGAAGATGCCCTGTTCTACGCCCAGCAGCGCGGCCTGGATGCCGCTACCGCCCGTCGCCTGATTATTGAAGGCAAGGCACGCGCCCTGCTAGAACTGGCGCTGCCCAATACCGAGGGGGATGACGAAGCCAGCACCAGCGGCCTACTCAACCAATGGCTGGAAGGCGAGTGGCTGGCCGCCGCCATCCATCACCACCTCAGCGGCAGCGGAGCAGCCGTATGAGCAGCGCCGCCAACAATCCCACCGGCCTAACCCCCGGCCTGCTGCGCAGCCTGTTCCCGGTACTGCACCAGCAAGTCAAAGGCCAGCCCCTGGCCTATCTGGACAACGCCGCCACCACGCAAACCCCGCTGCCCGTGCAGCAGGCCATGCTCGGTTTTGAGCAGCACCACCGCGCCAACATCCACCGAGGTGTTCACCTATTGAGCCAACGCGCCACCGATGCCTTTGATGCCGCACGCGCCACGCTCAAAGCCTTTGTCGGCGCATCC
>CAZMMM010000474.1:0-1664 GCA_964567385.1 uncultured Comamonas sp. | reverse complement strand
TGGTTTCGCCTCAATGGCAGGCGCTTGTTTAACTTGACTCTTGAAATTCCCATGACCCCTGAACTGATTGACCAACTCGGCGGCGAACTGTACGACGCGCTGACCCAATGCCACACGCTGGAGCCGCTAACCAACCGCTACCCCGATATCACCATTGAAGATGCCTACGCCATCCAGCAAAAAATGCTGGCGCGTCGCTTGGCCGCAGGTGAGAAGGTTGTGGGCAAAAAAATCGGCGTGACCAGCAAGGCCGTAATGAACATGCTGGGCGTATTCCAGCCCGACTTTGGCTGGCTGACCGATGGCATGGTCTTCAACGAGGGTGAAGCGATTGAGGCCAAAACCCTGATTCAACCCAAAGCTGAGGGCGAAATTGCCTTTGTGCTGAAGAAAACCCTCCAAGGCCCCGGCATCACCGCTGCCGATGTACTGGCCGCCACAGAGGGCGTGATGGCCTGCTTTGAGATTGTCGATAGCCGCATCCAAGACTGGAAAATCAAAATCCAAGACACCGTGGCCGACAACGCCAGTTGCGGCGTATTCGTGCTGGGCGACCGCCTGGTGGATGTACGTGATGTCGATTTAGGCACCTGCGGCATGGTGCTAGAGAAAAACGGCGAGCTGATTGCCACCGGCGCAGGCGCTGCCGCTCTAGGCCACCCTGCTAACGCCGTGGCTTGGCTGGCCAACACCCTAGGCCGCTTGGGCATCGCCCTGGAGGCGGGCGAGGTCGTGCTATCTGGCTCGCTGGGCATCATGGTTCCCGTTGCGGCGGGCGACAACCTGCGCGTCACCATTGGCGGCATTGGTGGCTGCTCGGTGCGCTTTATCTAAAAAATTCCTGGAGTTCTTCTATGAGCAAAAAAATCAAATGTGCCCTGATTGGCCCCGGCAACATCGGCACCGACCTGCTGGCCAAGCTGCAACGCAGCCCCGTGCTCGAACCCGTGTGGATGGTGGGCATTGACCCTGAATCCGATGGCCTCAAACGTGCCCGCGAAATGGGCATTAAAACCACCCACGAAGGCGTAGATGGCCTAGTGCCCCATATGAAAGCCGATGGTGTGCAAATCGTCTTTGACGCGACCAGCGCCTATGTCCACGCCGAGAACTCACGCAAGGTCAACGAGCAAGGCGCGATGATGATTGACCTCACCCCCGCTGCCATTGGCCCCTACTGCGTGCCCCCCGTGAACTTGAAGGAACACGTCGGCAAGGCCGAGATGAACGTCAATATGGTCACTTGCGGCGGCCAGGCCACCATTCCCATGGTGGCAGCCGTGGCCCGTGTGCAGCCTGTGGAGTATGGCGAAATCGTTGCCACCGTCTCTAGCAAGTCTGCTGGCCCTGGCACACGCAAAAACATCGACGAATTCACCCGCACCACCTCTGGCGCGATTGAAAAAGTCGGTGGCGCTAAAAAAGGCAAGGCCATCATCATCATCAACCCTGCCGAGCCGCCCATGATCATGCGCGACACCGTGCACTGCTTGGTAGAAGGCGAACCCAACAAAGAAGCCATCACCAAAAGCATCCACGACATGATGGCTGAAGTGCAGAAATACGTGCCCGGCTACAAACTGGTCAACGGCCCCGTGTTTGATGGCAACCGCGTTAGCGTCTTCCTGGAAGTGGAAGGTTTGGGTGACTACCTGCCCAAATAC
>CAZMMM010000473.1:0-1668 GCA_964567385.1 uncultured Comamonas sp. | reverse complement strand
CCGGTGAGTTTGGACAGCCAGACACCCAGCTCCCCAATTTTGTTTTCCAGGACCACCACCACGGCAGCGCCCAAAATGGGGCCGCTTAAGGTGCCCATGCCGCCCACCAAGGTCATTAGTACCACGTGGCCAGACATGCTCCAGTGCACATCTGACAGGGTGGCAAAGCCCAGTACCAAGGTTTTTAATGCGCCCGCCAAACCTGCGATCGAGGCGGAGAGGACAAAGGCCAGCAGTTTGAAGCGGTTGGTGTCATAGCCCAAGGAGATGGCGCGGGCCTCGTTCTCTTTGATGCCTTTGAGCACTTGGCCAAAGGGGGAGTGGATGGTGCGCACAATCAGCAAGAAGGCGGCCACAACGATGGCGAGGGTCACGTAGTACATCACCAGATCGTCTTGCAGATTCAGCAGGCCCAGCAACTTGCCACGGGGCACGCCTTGCAGGCCATCTTCCCCGCCGGTAAAGGGCGCTTGCAGGCAGGCAAAGAACAGCATTTGCGCCAGCGCCAAGGTAATCATGGTGGCGTAAATGCCCTGGCGGCGAATGGTGAACCAGCCCATGACCAGCCCCAGCAAAGCACCGCTGGCAGCCCCGGCGAGCAGCCCCAACTCAGGCGTAGCGCCCCAAGCCTTGACAGCGTGGCCACAGACATAAGCGGCCCCACCCAAAAAGGCCGCATGGCCAAAGGACAGCAGCCCCGTATAGCCCAGCAGTAGGTTAAAGGCCACGGCAAACAGGGCGAAGCACAGCAGCTTCATCACAAAGATGGGGTAGGCACCCAGGAAAGGGGCAGCCAGCAGGCCCAGCAATAGCAGGGCATAACCGAGAGGGGCAATTTTTTGTAGATTCATGATGGAGGCCCCTGCTTATTTCTCTTTGCCGAACAGGCCGGCGGGGCGGATGAGCAGCACGATGGCCATGATGACAAACACCACGGTGGAGGATGCCTCGGGGTAGAACACCTTGGTCAGCCCCTCAATCACGCCCAGGCCCAGGCCGGTGAGGATGGAGCCCATGATGGAGCCCATACCGCCAATCACCACGACGGCAAACACCACGATGATCAGGTTTTGCCCCATGAGCGGGGTGACTTGGTAAATCGGTGCGGCCAGCACACCGGCAAAGGCCGCAAGCGCTGCGCCAAAGGCATAGGTCAGGGTAATCATCACTGGCACGTTAACGCCGAAGGCTTCGACCAAGCGCGGGTTTTCTGTGCCGGCGCGCAGATAGGCACCCAGCTTGGTTTTTTCAATCATGTACCAAGTGGCAAGGCACACCACGATAGAGGCGACCACCACCCAAGCGCGGTAGTTGGGCATGATCATGAAGCCCAGGTTGGTTGCGCCTTCCAGCAACTCCGGCGTGTCATAGCCCAGGCCAGAGACACCGTAGATAGAGCGAAACACCCCCTCAATCACCATGGTCAGCCCCAGAGTCAGCAGCAGGCCATAGAGGTGGTCGAGCTTATAGATCCAGCGCAGCAGCAGCCGCTCTATCACCACCCCGATCACGCCCACGATAAGGGGGGCGAGCGCCAGCATGACCCAGTAGTTGACCTCCAGATAGCTCATGCCCATCCAGGTGAGCAAGGCCCCCAGCATGAACAGCGCGCCGTGGGCAAAGTTGATAACGTTGAGCAGGCCAAAAATCACGGCCAACCCCAGGCTG
>CAZMMM010000472.1:0-1674 GCA_964567385.1 uncultured Comamonas sp. | reverse complement strand
CGGCGTGTTCTCCAACGACATGATTGATGCCTATATCGCCCTCAAAATGGACGAGGTCACGCGCCTGCGCCAGGCCGTGCACCCGGTTGAGTACGATATGTATTACTCCCTGTAAGCCTTTTCATCCTGTCCGTTGTACAACACCCACGACCCCCAGGTACTGCCCATTCGCCAAGGCGTAAAGCCTAGCTGCGTGGTGCTGCCTACCAGCCAACCCAGCCCTGGGGAAGGCGGCGGGGGGACGGTGCTGGACTTCCTCTGCCAGCGCCTGCCTGCGGTGGGGCACACGGACTGGCTACGGCGCATGGCACTGGGCGAAGTGGTGGCAGAAACCGGCCAGCCCATACAGGCCGATACCGCTTTTCTGCCCGGCCAGCGCATCTACTACTATCGCGAAGTCGCGCAAGAGCCGCCCATGCCGTTTCGCGCCCAGGTGCTCTACCAGGACACGCATCTGGTCGTCGCGGACAAGCCGCATTTTCTGCCCGTCACCCCCGGCGGGCGCTATGTGCAGAACACCTTGCTGGTGCAGTTAAAAAACCAGCTAGGGCTGCCCGACCTCTCCCCCATCCACCGCATTGACCGCGACACCGCCGGGTTGGTGCTGCTGGCCGTGCGCCGCCAGGATAGAGGGGCGTACCAAGACCTGTTTCGCCAGCGCCAAGTGGAGAAGCAGTACGAGGCCATCGCCCCTCACCGCCCGGATTTAACCTTCCCCCGCGAGCACCACAGCCGTATGCAGGAAAGCGGCCACTTCATCCGTATGCACGAGGTAGAGGGCACAGCCAACAGCCACACCCGCCTGCACCTGCTAGAGCACAACGGCCAATGGGCACGTTACCGCCTGCACCCCATTAGCGGCAAGCGCCACCAATTGCGCGTTCACATGGCGGCCTTGGGCATTGGGATTGCTGGTGATGGCCTCTACCCCGCTGTAGCCGATATGCCCGAGGGCGACTTCAGCCGCCCCTTGCTGCTGCTGGCGCAGGAGCTGGCGTTTACCGACCCCCTCACTGGGCGGCAGCATTTTTTTACTAGCCAGCGCAGCCTGGGCGCACTCCCCACACCTCAACAAGCATAAAAAAACGCCACCGCCTTCAAAAAGCGGTGGCGTTTTAAGCCTTTGCAGCTAAACAGTTAGCGCATATTACGCCAGCGATGCAATCGCTTGGTTAAAGCTGGCGCTGGGGCGCATGATGGCATCGAGCTTGGCTAGGTCAGGCTGGTAGTAGCCACCAATATCGGCAGGCTTGCCTTGTACGGCCAGCAGTTCGGCGACGATTGTGTCTTCGCTGTCGGCCAGTTGCTTGGCCAAAGGGGCAAACTTGGTAGCCAGAGCGGCATCTTCACTCTGAGCGGCCAGGGCTTCTGCCCAGTACTTGGCCAGATAGAACTGGCTGCCACGGTTGTCTAGCTGGCCGACTTTGCGCGAGGGCGATTTGTTCTCATCCAGCAGCTTGCCAGTAGCGGCATCCAGGGTTTTAGCCAGAATCTTGGCTTGGGCATTATTGGTTTTGATGCCCATGTCTTCCAGCGAAACGGCCAGCGCCAAGAATTCGCCCAGCGAATCCCAGCGCAGGAAGTTCTCTTCCACCAACTGCTGTACGTGCTTGGGGGCAGAGCCGCCCGCGCCGGTTTCGTACATGCCGCCACCGGCCATCAGGGGCACGATGG
>CAZMMM010000471.1:0-1675 GCA_964567385.1 uncultured Comamonas sp. | reverse complement strand
ACCTCGCCCGAACCAAACAGCACAATCTGACGAATGTCCTCGGGCAGGCTGTCCAGGCTGGGGTAGGGGTAGCGTGCGGGGCTCTGCTGGGGGGGATTCATGGGTCAAAGTCTCCTGTTATGTGAAATGCTGAAAAGGTAAAGAAAAAAGAGGGCAAAAGAGGGCGCACAGGGCTAGATAGGTGGCTAAGGGGCGCTGACCAGCTTGTGCACCAGCTCTGCGGTAGTGCTGGCGCTGTATTTGCGCATCAGGCGGGAGCGGTAGATTTCCACCGTGCGGTGGCTGATGCCTAGCACTCTGCCAATTTCCTTGGAGGTCAGGCCATCGAGCAGACGGGCGGCGACTTCGCGCTCACGCCCTGTCAGATTGGCCTTGACCGGGCGTTGCTGGCTCAGGTCTTCAAAACTCCAGATGCCGCTGGCGTGGGGGTTGCTGCGGTCTAGGGAGCGGCCAGAGACATGGCACCAGAAGGTTTCGCCATTGGCACGCTTCATGATGCGGTTGTCGCTGTAATAGCCCTTGGCGTTAAGGATGGGGGCCATGCGTGCGCCCAGGCGCTCGTACTCATCCGCGCTGGGGTAGAGCAGCAAAAATGACTGGCCCAAGAGCAGCTCGCGTGAGGTGGTGAACATCTCGCACACGCGTTGGTTGCAGCCAACCATGCGCCGATTGCGTGAAATTACCAAGCCCACAGGGGCGTGTTCAAACGCCAGGCGATAGTCTTCAGGGGTTAATTCCATGGGTTTGTCTCCTAGGCTGCCATTGATGTTTTAGGATGAGGGCAGACCCAGCATCTAAGAAATACTACGTATGTAAATAGGTAGTATCTTACGGCATCTGTACTTTAACAAGGAGGCAATGTGAAAAAGCTCTATCCCAACGCAGCCGCAGCGCTGCAAGGCGTGGTCGCCGATGGCCAGTTACTGGCTGTTGGTGGCTTTGGTTTGTGTGGCATCCCCGAGGCGCTGATTGATGCGCTGCGCGACAGCGGGGTGAAGAATCTGACGGTGGTCTCTAACAACGCAGGTGTAGATGGCTTTGGCCTGGGCAAGCTGCTGGAGACTCGCCAGATTAAAAAAATGATCTCGTCCTACGTGGGCGAGAACAAAGAGTTCGAGCGCCAATACCTGGCCGGTGAGCTGGAGCTGGAATTTACCCCCCAGGGCACGCTGGCTGAGAAGCTACGCGCGGGTGGCGCGGGCATTCCTGCCTTCTTCACCAAAACCGGCGTAGGCACATTGGTGGCCGAGGGCAAAGAGCTGCGCGAGTTTGACGGCGAAACCTATGTGATGGAGCGCTCTATCGTCACCGACGTGTCGCTGATTAAGGCGCACCGTGCCGATAAAAGCGGCAACTTGCAGTTCCGCCTGACAGCGCGTAACTTCAACCCCGCTGCTGCCACCGCCGGAAAAATCTGCATTGTGGAAGTGGAAGAAGTGGTGGAAGTGGGCGAGATTGCGCCCGACGATATCCACCTGCCCGGCATTTACGTCCACCGTATCGTGCACAACCCCACCCCTGAAAAGCGCATTGAAAAGCGCACCCTTACCATACGCAAGAAATTTGCCGATGACTCATTTTCATTCTAAAAGACCGGTGAATAACCAACCAACCTACTTTAATGGTTGCGGTTTTGGGGCGTCTAATTCCCAAACCTCCCGCAAGAACCGATCGC
>CAZMMM010000470.1:0-1694 GCA_964567385.1 uncultured Comamonas sp. | reverse complement strand
TGGAAGAGTCCAACGTCGATTTGACCGCCGAGCTGGTGGGCATGATGACCGCCCAACGCGCCTACCAAGCCAACGCCCAGACCATCAAGACCCAGGATCAGGTGTTCTCCACCCTGATTAACCTGCGCTAATCAGCGCCGCTGACGACAAGGAGTAGCCTGCTATGGACCGCATCATCTACACCACCATGACTGGGGCCAACGCTGCCATGCAGCGCCAGGCCGTGCTGGCCAACAACCTGGCCAATGCCACCACCACCGGCTTTCGGGCGGAGCTGTCGACCTTCCGCTCTGTGCCGCTGGAGGGGGCTGGCTCCAGCACGCGGGTGTTTGGGCTGGATGCCACCTCGGGCTACTCTGACCTGCCGGGCACGGCCATCACCACCGGCCTGTCCACTGACATCATGGCCCGTGGCAACGCCTGGTTTGCCGTGCAGGCCATGGACGGGCTGGAAGCCTATACCCGCAACGGTGCTTTAGAAGTGACCGAGCAGGGCATGCTGGTAACCGGCAATGGCCTGCCTGTACTGAGCGACGGCGGCGGCCCGATTGATGTGCCGCAGAACACCAAGGTCAGCTTTGGCGCGGATGGCACGATTGTGGCGACCGAGCCGGGCCAAGACCCTATCAACATTGGCCGCCTGAAAATGATTACCCCCGCAGAGGGCGAGCCCCTGGTGCGTGGTGACGACGGCCTGTTTCGCGCTGCTGATGGCAACCCCCTGCCTGCTGATGCCACAGCCCGCCTGGCCGATGGTGTGCTGGAAGGCTCCAACGTCAATGCAGTGGAAACCATGGTAGGCATGATTGCCGCCTCACGCCAGTTTGAGGCGCAGATGAAGCTGCTCACCACCGCCGAAACCAACGATAAAACCGCCGCCCAGCTGCTCAGCCTGAGCTGATAGCGCACCCAGCCTTTTCGCAGGAGAACCCTAGCCATGATGAACTCCCTCTGGATTGCCAAGACTGGCATGACCGCCCAGCAGACCAATATGGATGTGGTCTCGCACAACTTGTCTAACGTCTCAACTACCGGCTTCAAGCGCGAGCGTGCGGTGTTTGAAGACTTGATTTACCAAAACCTGCGCCAGGTAGGCTCGCAGGTGGATGAGCAAAACACCCTGCCCACCGGTATGCACCTGGGCCTAGGGGTGCGCCCTGTGGCCATTACCCGCGCCTTTACCCAGGGCACGCCGCTGGAGACAGGCGGCGCGTATGACGTGGCCATCAATGGCGACGGCTTCTTCCAGATTCAAATGCCCGATGGCAGCACGGCTTACACCCGTGATGGTACCTTCTCGCTCAATGGCGATGGCACGCTGGTGACGGCGGCGGGCTACCCCTTGCTCGATGGCATTACCGTACCACCGGATGCGCGCAGCTTCACCATTGCCAAGAATGGCCTGGTCACCGTCATCCCCGCTGGCGGTACTGAGCCTGAAGAGATTGGCCAGCTGACTTTGGCCAGTTTTATCAACCCCGCTGGCCTGGAGCCTGTGGGCGAGAACCTTTACCGCGAAAGCCCCGCTTCGGGTGCGCCGCAAGAGGGCACACCTGCCGAAAACAGCATGGGCAGCTTGTTGCAGTGCTATCTGGAGGCCTCCAACGTGAACGTGGTCAATGAGTTGGTCACCATGATTCAAACCCAGCGCGCCTACGAGATGAACTCCAAGGCCATCACCACCAGCGACCAGA
>CAZMMM010000469.1:0-1701 GCA_964567385.1 uncultured Comamonas sp. | reverse complement strand
GCACAGCGCAAATTGGCCCAATTCCGCCAATCCCTGCTCAAAGCAGCGGTAGAAGGTGCGCTTACCGCCGAATGGCGCACTCAGCACCAACCTGCTGAAACGGGAGTGCAACTGCTGGAGCGTATCCTGCAAGAACGCCGCGCCCGCTGGGAGGCCAAGCAGCTTGCCAAATTTGCCGAACAAGGCAAAAACCCACCCAAAAACTGGCAAAACAAATACCCCGAACCCGTGCAGCCGGATACCACCGATTTGCCGGAATTGCCGCTGGGGTGGGTGTGGGCGAGTGTGGACATGCTCGGTGAAATTGCATCCGGCGTTGCTAAGGGCAGCAAGATGAGTGCTGGCACCGAAGCCCGTGAAGTCCCCTATCTGCGCGTAGCCAATGTTCAGCGTGGTTTTTTGGATTTGTCCGAAGTAAAGACCATCTTGGCAACAGAGCGCGACATTGCCGATTTAATGCTGAAAGATGGTGATGTGCTATTCAATGAGGGCGGCGATAGAGACAAGCTGGGGCGCGGCTGGGTTTGGCGTGATGAGGTTGCAAACTGTATTCATCAAAACCATGTTTTTCGGATGCGTCCATATCTGCCAGAGGTATTGCCTGAATTGATCTCTCATCATGGCAATACATTTGGAAAAAGCTGGTTCCAGCGTGCGGGCAAGCAGACCACGAATCTCGCATCCATCAATATGACCATGTTGCGGATGTTTCCTGTTCCCTTAGGGCCAGCAGATGAACAGCAAGAGTTGCTGAGCCAGCTTGATATTTTAATCAATGAGTTGGATCAACAGGAAAAAGCGGTTGAGCATGGCTTAAAACAATCCGCCGCCCAACGCCAAAATATCCTGCGCGCTGCCTTTGCTGGCGAGCTGGTGTCGCAAGACCCCAACGATGAACCCGCTAGCGTGCTGCTGGAGCGCATCCGCACCGAGCGGGCGGCGCAGGCAGCGACCAAAAAACCACGTGGCCGCAAGTCAAAGGGGTCTGCATGAAGCCGGCATTTTTACTTGACGGGTACTTGACTGCTCGTATCAAACTTAGACATTCCTCTATAAAAATCAAAAAGTTATATCGCATTTCTTACTTGATGGATACCTCACCGTGTGGTGCTAAACACATGATTTAGGGGGACTTATGTCACACAATTCTGATTATTTATACAGCCTCATACGCGAGCTGCTGGCCTTGCCTCAGGAGACGGGCTGGGTGGAGTTCAAACACAACAATGCTGCGCCCGAAACGGTGGGGGAATACATCTCGGCGCTCGCAAATACAGCGGCTTTATTAGGCCGGGCAAAGGCGTATTTGGTCTGGGGCGTGGAGGACGGCAGTCATGCGATCGTCGGCACGCATTTCCAGCCACAGGCCAACAAGGTGTGCAATCAGGAGCTGGAGAGCTGGCTACTGCTGCAGCTGGTGCCAAAGCTGAATTTTTCTTTCCACACCGTTTTGTTTGAAGACAAATCTGTGGTGGTGTTGGAAATTGATGCTGCATTTCGCCACCCGGTGCAGTTCAAAGGCTGTGCGTGGCTGCGCGTGGGATCGATTAAAAAGCGCTTGAAGGATTTTCCTGAAAAAGAGCGTGAGCTTTGGCGCACTCTGGATCACACACCATTTGAGTGGCTTGTAGCGGCGGAAAAACTTTCCGGCGCAAGGGTGCTGGAGCTGTTCTGCGGCACGGGTCAGCTTGGCATAGAGGC
>CAZMMM010000468.1:1124-1713 GCA_964567385.1 uncultured Comamonas sp. | reverse complement strand
CCGACCGGGTGATTGACTTGGCCGGCGAGGGCTACGACTGCGCCGTGCGCGTGGGCGATTTGCCCGATTCCTCGCTAGTCAGCATTCGCCTGGCCGACAACCGCCGCCTGTGCGTGGCTGCGCCTGCTTATATTGAGCGCTATGGGCGGCCACAACACCCCGGGCAGTTAAGCCAGCACCGCTGCCTGACGCTTTCCAGTGATGCCTCACAAACCCGGGGCTGGGCATTCCGCGTTGGTGCCGATGCAGACAGGCCAAGCTGGGCAGGCGCTGCCGCACAGGGGCAGCAGGTGGTGCATATCCGCCCCAGCGGCGCTTTGGATTGCACCGACGGCCAAGTGCTGTACGACTGGTGTCTGGAAGGCTGGGGCATTGCCTGGCGCAGCACCTGGGAGGTAGAGCGTGACTTGGCTGCTGGCCGCCTGGTAGAGGTGCTGGAAGACTTTGTTGCCCCGCCGAATGGCATTTTTTTGCTCTTGCCCCAGCGCAAGCACCTACCCCTGCGGGTGCGGCTGTGGATGGATTACCTGAAAATGCACTACGAGCGCCCAGCCTTCTGGCGCGATGGAGAAATTGCGTGTTAATCGAA
>CAZMMM010000468.1:0-1114 GCA_964567385.1 uncultured Comamonas sp. | reverse complement strand
CTTATTAGCCAGCCTGCACTTGTTTGCCGTGCTAGGTATGGTGGTGTTCTCTACCAGCCAGGCGGTGATGTGCCGCCCCGAATGGGTGAATGCCGCCATCGTGGCGCGTTTGCTGCGTATGGATAGGATTTACCTCATCAGCGTGGCGCTGCTGCTGCTATCCGGGCTGGCGCGGCTGGTCTGGGGCATGAAAGGCTGGCAGTGGTATATCAGCCAGCCGCTGTTTCACCTGAAGATGCTGCTGCTAGCCATCACCTTGGTTTGGGTAGCGCGTTGCAGCCTGACGCTGCGGCGCTGGAACCGCACCCTGCAAACCAATGCCAGCCTGCCCGATGCAGCGGCTATCGCTACCTTGCGCCGCGCCATTATGTTTCATACCCACTTGATGCCCCTGATTGCCACCGCTGCTGTTTTTTGGGCGCGTGGCTGGTGGCCGCGTGGCTTGTAAAATCGCCCCCCATGCTTATCGTCAAACAACAACTGCTGGCCGCTTTGGCTGGCGTTTTAGAACAACTCTCCCCCGGCGCGGGCGCTCGCGCTGCATTTGAAAACCCCAAGGTGGCCGCGCACGGCGACTGGGCTTGCACGGCGGCCATGCAGTTGGCCAAGCCGCTCAAGCAAAACCCGCGTGCCCTGGGCGAGCAGCTCAAGGCGGCGCTGGAGGCCACGCCCGCGTTCGCGCAGTGGGTCGATGCCATTGAGCTGGCCGGGCCGGGGTTTTTGAACATCCGCCTCAAACCCGCCGCCAAGCAGCAAATCGTGCGCGAGGTGCTGGAGCAGGGCAGCCGCTTTGGTCAGCAGCCCGAGCGCGATGAGGGCATTTTGGTGGAGTTCGTCTCTGCCAACCCCACCGGCCCGCTGCACGTTGGGCATGGCCGCCAGGCGGCGCTGGGCGATGCCATCTGCAATCTGTATGCCAGCCAGGGCTGGAAGGTTCACCGCGAGTTTTATTACAACGATGCCGGGGTGCAGATTGAAACCCTGACCAACAGCGTGCAACTTCGGGCTAAAGGCATTAAACCCGGCGATGCCGCGTGGCCAGAGGCGGCCTATAACGGCGACTACATCCAAGACATTGCCGACGCTTTTCTGGCTAAGGCCACCGTCACCGCTG
>CAZMMM010000467.1:0-1717 GCA_964567385.1 uncultured Comamonas sp. | reverse complement strand
GGTAGCGCAGGGCACACGGATACCGACACGGGCGTTGGGCGCACCGCAGACAATGCTCAGTAGCTCGGGCGCACCCACATCAACTTGACAGACGCGCAGACGGTCAGCATCGGGGTGTTGCACCGCCTCTTTGATTTCGCCCACGACGATGCCAGTAAAGGGCGGGGCAACGGGGTCAAGCTCTTCGACTTCCAGGCCAGCCATGGTCAGGGTATCGGCCAACGCTTGCGTGCTCAAAGGTGGGTTGCAGTACTGACGCAACCAGGATTCAGGAAATTGCATAACTTAAAACACCTTTGCCAAATCAACGAAATTGCGACAGAAAGCGGATATCGCCATCAAAGAACAGGCGCAAATCATTCACGCCGTAGCGCAGCATGGTCAGGCGATCAGGCCCCATGCCAAAGGCAAAGCCGATAAAGCGCTCGGGGTCTAGCCCCATATTGCGTACCACGTTGGGGTGAACCTGGCCACTGCCCGCCACTTCCAGCCACTTGCCCGCTAGGGGGCCGCTTTGGAATTGGATGTCGATTTCCGCGCTTGGCTCGGTAAAGGGGAAGAAGCTGGGGCGAAAGCGCAGCACCAAGTCTTCGCTTTCAAAAAAGGTTTTACAAAAATCGGTAAACACCACCTTCAAATCCTTGAAGCTGACGTTCTCGCCAATCCACAGCCCTTCACATTGGTGAAACATGGGCGAGTGCGTAGCGTCCGAGTCCACGCGGTAAGTGCGCCCGGGGGCAATCACGCGGATTTCTGGCATTTCCTGCCCGGCATCAATCAGGTGGCGGTAGCGCTTGACATGCTGCACCGCATGGCGCACCTGCATGGGGCTGGTGTGGGTGCGTAGCAAATTGGGGGCGTTTTCCGTGCCGCCTTCTACATAGAAGGTGTCGTGCATGGAACGTGCGGGGTGGTCTTCCGGGGTGTTGAGCGCGGTGAAGTTGAACCAGTCGGATTCAATCTCGGGGCCATCGGCCACATCAAAGCCCATAGAGGTAAAAATGCCTTCGATGCGCTCCAGCGTCAGGGAGACGGGGTGCAAGCCACCCGTGCCACGCTGGCGACCAGGCAGGCTGACATCCAGGCGCTCGGCTTGAAGCTGTAGCTCTAGCTCGGCATCGGCCAGGGCTTGGCGGCGCTCACTCAAAGCCGCTTCAATGGCTTGTTTGGCAAGATTGATGGCCGCGCCGCGTGTTTTTTTCTCTTCTACGCTTAACTTGGCCATGCCTTTCATCAGCTCAGTCATCTTGCCCGACTTGCCTAGAAACTGGGCTTTGGCGTTTTCCAAATCAACAGGGGTTGCGGCTTGGGCAAATAGCTCGCGAGCACTGGCAACCAAGGAATCCAACTCGTTCATGGCGACTCTTTTGGGGCGTTCAAATCAAGGTTCAATAAAACAAGGGCTAGTGCCTTTTCAAGCTCTAGCCCTTGCCGGATGGAGTGCTAACAGCCGCCAAGCCTGAGCCTGTCAACCGCTAGAACGTGAATCAAGCAGCCAGCTTGGCCTTGACTTGCTCCACGATGCTGCCAAACGCAGCTTTGTCATGCACAGCGATATCGGCCAGCATTTTGCGGTCGATTTCGATAGCAGCTTTCTTCAGGCCATTGGCAAACTGGCTGTAGGTCAGACCCAGTTCACGGGCAGCGGCGTTGATACGGGTAATCCACAGACGGCGGAATACGCGCTTCTTGTTGCGGCGGGCACGGTAGGCGTATT
>CAZMMM010000466.1:0-1721 GCA_964567385.1 uncultured Comamonas sp. | reverse complement strand
TGACCTCGATTGCCGCTGTGGTGCTCGGTGGTGCGGCCCTGAAAGGTGGGGAAGGCCGTCTGTTCAAGTCCATGGTGGGCGTGCTCATCATGGTGATTCTGGCCAACGGCCTGAATTTGCTGGGTGTGGACAGCTACTGGCAGCGTGTGGCCATTGGTATTGTGATTGTGTCTGCCGCTGCGGTGGATCAATTGCGCCATCAACGTGCGTAACTGGATTTTTAAATTTTCAACAACCAAGGAGACATACACATGCAGCGCAGAGATTTTTTGATGGCCTCGGTCATGAGCGGTCTGGCCGCTTTTGCAGCGCCAGCCTGGGCAAAGGGCAAGACGATTGGCGTGTCCCTGGCCTCTGACCTCAACCCTTTCTATATCGCCATGAAGCGTGGCATTCAAGAGCACGCCAAGACCTTGGGCATCAAGGTGGTGTTTGTGACTGCCAACGAAGATGTGGCCAAGCAAGTGGACGGCATCCAGGACTTGGTAGCCCGCCAGGTGGACGGCATTTTGGCCTCGCCTATTGACTCGGTGGCGGTGGCCAGTGCTTACAGCGCAGCGCAAAAGGCAGGCATTCCGATTATTTCGGTGGCGCGTCATGCCAACACGCCTGCCCAGTCGGCCTTCGTCTCTATGGATGAGGGGCAGATTGGCCGCGATATTGCCCAATGGATTAGCGGGCAGATTGGTGGCAAGGGCAAGATTGCCATGATTACCGGCCCCGCTGGGGCAGCCACCTTCCGCGCTATTGCTGCCGGGGTGGACGAGGTGCTGAAAGAGCAGCCGGATATTCAGGCGGTCTATCGCAAGGATGCCGCCTTGACCCGCGAAATGGGCCTGAAGCTGGCAGAAGATGCCTTGGTTGCCCACCCTGACCTAGCCGCTATTTATACCGCCAACGATGAGCTGGCCCTAGGCGCGGTGCAGGCGGTGAACGCCGCAGGCAAAAAAGGGCAGATTGTGATTACTGGGATGAATGGCATTCCACCTGCGCTCAAAGCTGTGCAAGCTGGCAACCTGGGGCTGACGGTAGAGCTCAACCCTGTGGGTTGGGGGCAGCTGGGGGTGGACACCATGTTGAACTACCTGAAAGGGGAAAAACCATCAGGCGTGGTGACAGCTCCGCACCTGTTGGTGGACAAGCACAATGTAGAGCAGGTGCTGCGCTAGTCATTACGCCCAGCGCTCTACAAGTTAGCCGTGGCAGTCGCCCAACTGTGATTGCCACGGCGTATGCCGTTATGGATTTGGCTTTACCGTCTCCGGTGAGAGCTTTATCAGTGGCAAGCACAACTCAAAACACGCACCGTTTTGCCCATCGGGGCGGTCGGTACAGCGCACGCTGCCGCCGTGGTGCTGGGCAATGCTGCGCACCAAGGCCAGCCCCAGCCCTACGCCGCCGCTGCGCTCGCTGGCACCGGGCAGGCGGTAGAACTTGTCAAAAATCTGTTCGCGGTAGGCGACGGGTACGCCGGGGCCTCGGTCTTGTACGCGCAGCAGTAGTTGCTCGCCCTGGGGGTGCAGGCTGAGGGAGATGCTGCTGGGTGCATCGTCATCATCATTGGTGCTGGCACTTTCGTCTTGGCTATAGCGGCGGGCGTTTTCCAGCAGGTTGCGCACGGCGCGGCGTAGCAGCTTGGCTACGCCGGGTATTTCGATGCTGCCCAGGGTGTCGGCGGGCAAGTCCAAGTCGGCATCCACGCGGGCGCATTCTTCGGCGGC
>CAZMMM010000465.1:0-1722 GCA_964567385.1 uncultured Comamonas sp. | reverse complement strand
TCGGCCCTGCTGGTTTGCTGCAAGCCTACCGCTTCTTGGCCGACAGCCGCGACGAAGCCACCAAGGAACGCTTGGACAACCTGGAAGACCCCTACCGCCTGTTCCGCTGCCACACCATCATGAACTGCGTGGATGTATGCCCCAAGGGACTCAAGCCCGCCAAGGCCATCGGCAAGATTAAAGAGCTGGTGGCTCGCCGTACCCTGTAACTCTGGCGTTTAGCCAACCTTTGCGCCAACAAGCATCGTTTTTCACCATGACCTACTCTGACGACACCCTTCTTGACATCCATGAGCGCCACCGCCTGCGCTGGCGCAGTCGTCGCGGTCTGGTGGAAAACGACTTGTACCTGGAGCGCTTTTTCAATACCTATGGCCCCCAGCTTACCCAGCGCCACGCGGCGGCCATTACAAGCCTGATGGAACTATCGGACAATGATTTGATGGATCTGTTTCTGCGCCGTACTGAACCACAGGCTGAACTCAATACCCCGCTTATCAAAGAAGTGCTGGAAATGGTGCGCAAGCCGCTGTAACTAGCACACATGCCAAGTCGCCATTCTTCAGGCTGAGCGCGCCTTTTTGCGCCCAGTCTGGGTTTGGCACAACCTCCCCAAAGGAAGCTGACCATGAAACTCGCTGACCACAAAGCCACCCTATCATTCAGCAATGGCGCACCCAGCGTCGATTTGCCCATCTACCACGGCACTATTGGCCCGGATGTGATTGACATCCGCAAGCTCTACGGCCAATCGGGGATGTTTACTTATGACCCGGGTTTTTTGTCCACCGCTGCTTGCCAGTCGGGCATCACCTATATCGACGGTGACAAAGGCGAACTGCTCTATCGTGGCTACCCCATTGAGCAATTGGCCAAGAACTGCAACTTCCTGGAAACCTGCTACCTGCTACTCAACGGTGAGCTGCCTAACGCACAGGAAAAGCTTGACTTCGAAAACCGCGTGACCAGCCACACCATGGTCAACGAGCAAATGCAGTACTTCATGCGAGGCTTCCGCCGTGATGCCCACCCCATGGCTGTACTGACCGGCCTGGTAGGCGCTTTGTCGGCCTTCTACCACGACAGCACTGACGTACATAATGCCGAGCACCGCGAGATTGCCGCCATCCGCCTGATTGCCAAAATGCCTACCCTGGTCGCTATGGCCTATAAATACGGCGTTGGTCAGCCCTATATGTACCCACAAAATGACCTCTCTTACGCTGGCAACTTCATGCGCATGATGTTTGGCAACCCCTGCGAAGAGTACAAGGTCAACCCCGTAATTGAACGTGCCTTGGACCGCATCTTCATCCTGCACGCTGACCACGAGCAAAACGCTTCTACCTCCACCGTGCGCCTGTGCGGCTCTTCCGGTACCAACCCCTTTGCCGCCATCTCCGCTGGCGTAGCCTGCCTGTGGGGCCCTGCCCACGGCGGCGCTAACGAAGCCTGCCTGAACATGCTGGAAGAAATCCAGGCCAACGGCGGCATTGAAAAAGTCGGCGAATTTATGGAGCAGGTCAAAGACAAGAACTCTGGCGTGCGTCTGATGGGCTTTGGCCACCGTGTGTACAAAAACTTCGACCCCCGCGCCACCTTGATGCAAGAAACCTGCAACGAAGTGCTGTCCGCCCTGGGCCTGGAAAACGACCCCCTGTTTGCCTTGGCCAAGAAGCTGGAAAAAATCGCCCTGGAAGACGACTACTTCGTGCAGCGCAA
>CAZMMM010000464.1:0-1730 GCA_964567385.1 uncultured Comamonas sp. | reverse complement strand
ATGCGTACTGAATACTGCGGTCTGGTGACCGAGGCCCTGATGGGGCAAACCGTGAGCCTGTGCGGCTGGGTGAATCGCCGCCGCGACCACGGCGGGGTAATTTTTATTGACCTGCGCGACCGCGAAGGCTATGTGCAAGTGGTTTGCGACCCCGACCGCCCCGAGATGTTCCAAGTCGCCGAAGACGTGCGCAACGAGTTTTGCCTGCAAGTCAAAGGCGTGGTACGCGCCCGCCCCGAAGGCACAACGAATGACAAGCTCAAAAGCGGTCAAATTGAGGTGCTGTGCCATGAGCTGACCGTGCTGAACGCCTCAGTCACGCCGCCCTTCCAGTTGGACGATGAAAACCTCTCCGAAAATGTGCGCCTCACCCACCGCGTAATGGATTTGCGCCGCCCCGCCATGCAGCGCAACATGATGCTGCGCTACAAAACCGCTATTCAGGTGCGCAACTTCCTCGACAAAGAGGGCTTTATCGACATTGAAACCCCCATGCTGGGCAAATCCACCCCAGAAGGGGCGCGTGACTACCTGGTTCCTAGCCGCGTGCATGATGGCCAGTTCTTCGCCCTGCCGCAGTCGCCCCAGCTTTACAAGCAAATGCTGATGGTGTCGGGCTACGACCGTTACTACCAAATCACCAAGTGCTTCCGCGATGAAGACTTACGCGCTGACCGCCAGCCCGAGTTCACGCAAATCGACTGCGAAACCTCCTTCCTGAATGAAGAAGAAATTCGCGCCATCTTCCAGCGCATGATTACCGAGGTTTTCAAGCAGCAACTGGACGTGGATTTGGGCCAATTTCCCATCATGCCCTTTGCCGAGGCCATGCACCGCTTCGGCTCTGACAAGCCCGACCTGCGCGTAAAAATGGAGTTCACCGAGCTGACCGAGGTCATGGCCGATGTGGATTTCAAAGTGTTCAGCGGCCCCGCCACGACCCCCGGCGGGCGCGTGGTGGCGCTGCGTGTGCCCGGCGGCGCGGCCATCAGCCGTGGCGAGATTGATGGCTATACCGAGTTCGTCAAAATCTACGGTGCCAAGGGCTTGGCTTGGATTAAGGTCAACGAAGCGGCCAAGGGCCGCGAAGGGCTGCAATCGCCTATCGTGAAGAACATCCATGACGCGGCGATTGCTGAAATTCTGAAGCGCACCGGCGCTCAGGATGGCGATTTGCTGTTCTTCGGCGCGGACAAGGCCAAAGTGGTCAATGACGCAATTGGTGCGCTGCGCCTGAAAGTTGGCCATAGCGATTTCGGCAAGAAAAACGGCCTGTTTGAAGACCGCTGGGCACCGCTGTGGGTGGTGGACTTCCCCATGTTTGAGCACGACGAGGAAGAAGACCGCTGGGTAGCTATGCACCACCCCTTCACCAGCCCCAAAGACGGCCACGAAAACTTGATGGACACCGACCCCGCCAAATGTATTGCCAAGGCGTATGACATGGTGCTCAATGGCTGGGAACTGGGCGGTGGCTCCGTGCGCATCCACCGCGCTGAGGTGCAGGCCAAGGTATTTGCCGCCCTGAAAATCACGCCTGATGAGCAACGCGCCAAGTTTGGCTATCTGCTCGATGCCCTGCAATACGGTGCGCCTCCGCATGGTGGCCTGGCCTTTGGCCTAGACCGCTTGATTACGCTGATGACTGGCGCTGAATCCATCCGCGACGTGATTGCCTTCCCCAAAACGCAACGCGCTCAGGATTTGCTGACGCAAGCGCCTTCGCCGGT
>CAZMMM010000463.1:0-1731 GCA_964567385.1 uncultured Comamonas sp. | reverse complement strand
GGTTCCCCACCTGACCCGGTTGGCCGCTTCCCCATGCGGGAAGGCCCGTCAGCGCACATTATAGCCGCTGCACGGGGTGGCTCTGCCCGTAGAATCTGCGCCTATGTCTTATATCGTGCTCGCGCGCAAGTATCGGCCGCGCAATTTTTCTGAAATGGTGGGCCAGCCCCATGTGGTGCAAGCCCTGGGCAACGCCCTGACCCAGCAGCGCCTGCACCATGCCTATCTGTTTACCGGTACGCGGGGGGTGGGCAAGACCACGGTGTCGCGCATTCTGGCCAAATCGCTCAATTGCACGGGGGTGGATGGGCAGGGCGGCATTACCGCCACGCCCTGCGGCCAATGCCCGGCCTGTACGGAAATTGATAGCGGGCGCTTTCCTGACTACATCGAGCTGGACGCAGCCTCCAACCGTGGCGTAGATGAGGTGCAAAGCCTGCTGGAGCAAGCCGTCTATAAGCCGGTGCAGGGGCGCTTTAAGGTCTTCATGATTGACGAAGTGCACATGCTGACCAATACGGCCTTTAACGCCATGCTTAAAACGCTGGAAGAGCCGCCGGAATACCTCAAATTTGTACTGGCTACCACCGACCCGCAGAAAGTACCTGTCACCGTGCTTTCGCGCTGCCTGCAATTTAATCTGCGCCCCATGGCTCCAGAGACGGTGCTGGAACACCTGAAAACCGTGCTCCAGCAGGAAAACGTCAGTTTTGAAGAGCAGGCGCTGCGTCTGCTAGCGCAAGGCGCGCGCGGCTCTATGCGTGATGCTCTTAGCTTGACGGACCAAGCCATTGCCTATGGCAGCGGCCAGCTGCAAGAGCAAGCGGTACGCCAAATGTTGGGTGCTGTGAGCCGCAGCCATGTGTTTGCCCTGGTAACGGCCTTGGTGCAGGGGGATGGCCGCACCCTGGTAGAAACCGTGAATGCGCTGCGCGAGCATGGAGTTTCTGCCTCTGGCACCTTGCAGGAGCTATGTGCCGTGTTGCAGCGCATGGCCGTCTTGCAAGCCGTGCCTGATCCCAGCGCCGCTCTGGATGCCAGCGACCCCGACGCGGCCCAGCTGCAAAGCCTGGCTGCGCAAATGCCGCCCGATGAAACCCAGCTGTGCTACAGCATTGCCCTGCATGGCCAGCAGGAACTGGGGCTAGCGCCTGATGAATACGCCGCCCTGACCATGGTGCTGCTGCGCCCCTTGGCATTCAAAGCCCCAGCGGCCTTGGCTGAAAAAAAAATTCCGCCGCCTGCTGAAGCTGCGCCTGCTGCAGAACCTATCCCCAAAAGTGTGCCGACCCAGGCGCAAGCGCAGCCCGCGCCTGCGGTGGCCGTGCCGGCTGCGCCGCCAGAGCCAGTAGCCCCAGCACAAGCAGCGCCTAGTGCCAATTTTGGCCATGCCGCTACCGCTGATGAAGGGCCGCCGCCTTGGCTAGATGCTCCCCCAGAGGCCCAGTTTGAGCCAGCCTTGCCGGAAGCCGTTGTTGCCGTACCACTGCCTCGGGAGATTGCCCCAGCACCAAAGCCGCCAGAGCCAGAATTACCAGCAACGCCACCATCAGCAGCACCAGCCCAGCCTGAACCTGAGCAGCCCTCCAACCCAGGGGATAGCAACTTGGCAGACTTCTGGTTTGCCTGCGTGCAGCAACTCTTGCAGGCCGAAGCCGTTACCGCCCTGGCGCGGGAGTTGGCATTGCAAAGCCAGTTGGTGCAGCGTAGCGATAGCGCTTGGCATATCCA
>CAZMMM010000462.1:0-1733 GCA_964567385.1 uncultured Comamonas sp. | reverse complement strand
CATGACCTGGTCGGCATCCAGGGTGCCAGCGGCCTCTACCGCCTTGAGGTAGTTCATAGTGGCCGAGTAGTTCGCCGCCTGCACGTCGGTGGGCATGCGCTTGGTCTTGGCGTAGAACTTTTTGCCGAACTCGCGGCTCTTGTCGTTCAAGTTCCAGTCCCAGCTGGTGGTCAGGTACAGACCCTCGGTGTTCTTCAGGCCGAGGCTGTGGATTTCGGAGTTGAACACCAGCAGGCCAGCCATGCTCATGCTCTTGTTGATGCCAAATTCGCGTGCGGCCTTGATGGCGTTGATGGTGTCGCCACCGGCGTTGGCCAAGCCCAGAATCTTGGCCTTGGAGTTTTGCGCTTGCAGCAGGAAGGAGGAGAAGTCTGACGCATTGAGCGGGTGGCGCACAGTGCCCAGCACCTGGCCGCCGCTGTCTTTCACGACCTTGGCGGTGTCGGACTCCAGGGCGTGGCCAAAGGCGTAGTCAGCGGTCAGGAAGAACCAGTCCTTGCCGCCATCCTTGACCACTGCCGAGCCAGTGCCGCGCGCCAAGGCTACGGTGTCGTAGTCATAGTGCACGGTGTAGGGGGTGCATTGCTCGTTGGTCAGCGCTGAAGAGCCCGCACCGTTAACGAAGAAGACGCGCTTTTTCTCTTCAGCCACCTTGGCCATGGCCAGCGCCACGCCAGAGTTGGTGCCGGCAAACAGCATCGTCAGGTCTTGGGTATCCACCCACTCGCGGGATTTGCTGGCGGCGATATCTGGCTTGTTCTGGTGGTCGGCAGACAGTAGCTCAATGGGTTTGTCCAGCACCTTGCCACCAAAATCGTCAATGGCCATCTGGATAGCCAGTGCGCCGTTCTTGCCGTCCACGTCGGCATAAACGCTGGACATATCCGTAATAAAGCCAATTTTGAGCTTGTCCTGCGCCTGCGCTTGCACAGCGGTCAGAGCCAAACCAGCTACGCCTAGAGCGGCGGCGAGGGTTTTGAGTTGATGTTGCATGCTTGTCTCCTTGCTTGAATGAAGGTGTTGGAAAGTGATAAGTCGATAAAACTGTGCGGTGCAGAAAAGTCGGTGTGGCTAAAAACGGCTAAACGCCCAGTAGCTCGGTCAGGACGGGCATCTTGGCCTCTAGCTCAGCGGCAGCAAAATGCTCCACCATGCGGCCATGCTCCATGACGTAGAAGCGGTCGGCCAGGGGGGCGGCAAAGCGGAAGTTTTGCTCCACCATCAGCACTGTGAAGCCTTTGGCACGTAGCGTAGTAATCATGCGCGCTAGTGCTTGTACGATGACGGGAGCCAGACCTTCAGAGATTTCATCGAGCAGCAAAATCTTTGCCCCCACACGCAGAATGCGCGCCACGGCCAGCATTTGCTGCTCGCCACCGGACAGTCGGGTGCCCTGGCTGTTCTTGCGTTCAGCCAGGTTGGGGAACATGGCGTAGATGTCATCCAAAGACATGCTGGACTGGCCGTTCTTGCCGGTTTTAAGCATGGGGGGCAGCAGCAGGTTCTCTTCGCAAGACAGGCTGGAGAAGATGCCGCGCTCCTCCGGGCAGTAGCCCACGCCCAGGTGGGCGATGCGGTGCGTGGCCAGCTCGATGGTCTCGGTGCCGTGGATGCGCACCGAGCCACGGCGCGCGCCGGTCAGGCCCATGATGGCGCGCAGCGTCGAGGTGCGCCCGGCGCCGTTGCGCCCCAGCAGCGTCACCACCTCGCCGGGCTGCACCACCATGTCCACG
>CAZMMM010000461.1:486-1733 GCA_964567385.1 uncultured Comamonas sp. | reverse complement strand
CAAAATCATTGAGTAATTCTTAGGGAAGCCAGGAATTATTCATGTCTAAGCAAAAAATTCGCATTCGCCTCAAAGCCTTTGACTACAAACTGATTGACCAGTCGGCTGCTGAGATTGTGGAAACCGCCAAGCGCACCGGTGCGATTGTCAAAGGCCCTGTGCCTCTGCCAACCCGCATGAAGCGCTTTGACATTCTGCGCTCGCCCCACGTCAACAAGGCCAGCCGCGACCAGTTGGAAATCCGCACTCACCAGCGTTTGATGGATATTGTTGACCCTACCGACAAGACCGTTGATGCGCTGATGAAGCTGGATCTGCCCGCTGGCGTGGATGTGGAAATCAAGCTGCAATAAGCCGCAGCATGTTTGAAAGCCCACGGCCAGTCTGTGGGTTTTCAGCCACTTTTTAACGCGAACTTGCTTGAAAGAGCAGTTCGCGTTAGAATTTTTGGCTTCACTTAATTCAAAGCTGCCGCTGTGGTGGCTGGGGTAGGTGGAGTCTTAATCAACCTTCTCTCGTGCGCACTAATTTTTTGAGTGAAAGCGCAACGCTGGAGCCAATTGCAGTTGCAGCGGCGAGAGTTTTGGAGTCTATAAATGAGTCAGAGCAACTCCCTAGGGTTGCTGGGCCGCAAAGTGGGCATGATGCGTCTGTTCACTGATGATGGGGTGGCTATCCCCGTCACAGTGGTAGATGTGTCTGACAACCGCGTGACCCAGGTCAAAACCCAAGAGAATGATGGCTATGTGGCCTTGCAGGTCACATTTGGCGCGCGTAAAGCATCGCGCGTTACCAAGCCAGAAGCCGGTCACCTGGCAAAAGTCGGTGTTGAAGCCGGTGAAGTCACCCGTGAGTTCCGTGTATCGCAAGACGTGGCCGACAAGTACGCCGCCGGCACTAGCCTGCCATTGGCCGATCTGTTCGCAGCAGGTCAAAAGGTGGACGTGCAGGGCACGAGCATCGGTAAAGGTTTTGCCGGTGTTATCAAGCGCTACAAGTTCGCTGCCCAGCGTAACTCCCACGGTAACAGTATTTCGCACCGCGCCCCCGGCTCTATCGGTATGGCGCAAGACCCCGGTCGTGTGTTCCCTGGCAAGCGTATGGCTGGCCACATGGGTGATGTGACTGTCACCACCCAGAACCTGGACATCGTGCGTGTGGATGAGGCGCGTCAGCTGCTGCTGATTAAAGGCGCAATTCCTGGTGCCAAGGGCGGTTTTGTGGCCGTCAAGCCTGCCGTTAAAGTT
>CAZMMM010000461.1:0-465 GCA_964567385.1 uncultured Comamonas sp. | reverse complement strand
GCCTCTGCCCAGGTCGATGCGCCTGAGACCGTGTTTGGTCGTGCTTACAACGAAGATTTGATTCACCAGCTGGTTACCGCATACCGCGCCAATGGCCGTCAAGGCACCCGCGCGCAAAAAGACCGCCAGCAGGTCAAGCACTCCACGAAGAAGCCCTTCCGTCAAAAAGGTACGGGTAATGCCCGCGCCGGTATGACTTCCTCGCCACTGTGGCGTGGGGGCGGACGTGTGTTCCCCAACCTGCCTGAAGAGAACTTCACGCAAAAACTCAACAAGAAGATGTACCGCGCCGGTATGGCTGCCATCTTCTCGCAGCTGGCCCGCGAAGGCCGTCTGGCTGTGGTGGAGTCGCTCAAGGTAGATAGCCCCAAGACCAAGGTGCTGGCTGACAAGTTCAAGGCCATGAACCTGCAATCGGTCATGGTGATTGCCGAAGAGGTCGATGAAAATCTGTACCTGGCTTCG
>CAZMMM010000460.1:0-1738 GCA_964567385.1 uncultured Comamonas sp. | reverse complement strand
GCACCGGGAGGAAGATGTGTGGAGCAACCGCATCCACGCGGATGATTTGGCACGCGCCTGCCTATTGGCGCTGTGGCGTGGCCGAGCGCAGCGCTGCCTGCATATCAGCGACGGCCAGCCCAGCCTGATGGGTGATTACTTTGACCGCGTAGCCGACCATCTGGGGCTGCCCCGCCCCCCGCGCCTAAGCCGTGAAGCGATTGCCGCCCACGTCAGCCCCGCCATGCTCAGTTATTTGCAGGATTCGCGCCGCCTGCGCAGTGAAAGAATGCAGCGGGAGCTGGGGTTGGTGGTGCAGCCCGTCGACTTACCTGTTTATCCCCCCAAATAAGCCCGCCGCACCTCATCGTTGGAAAGCAGGTTCGCCCCCGTGTCTTCCAGCACGATGCGGCCATTTTCCAGCACATAGCCACGGTCGGCGATTTGCAGGGCGCGGTTGGCGTTTTGCTCGACCAGAAAGACGGTCACGCCCTCGTCGCGCACGGTTTGGATGATGTCAAAAATCTGCGCAATGATGAGCGGAGCCAGCCCCAGCGTAGGCTCATCCAAAAGCAGCAGGCGCGGCTGGCTCATCAGGGCGCGGCCTATGGCCAGCATTTGCTGCTCGCCGCCGCTCATGGTGCCAGCGCGTTGCTGGGCGCGTTCGCGCAGGCGGGGGAAGAGGTGATAGACATGCTCGATGCCATCGGCAATGGCGCTTTTGTCCAGAAAAAATCCGCCCATTTGCAGGTTTTCCGTAACCGTCAGCGCGGGGAAAATCCGCCGCCCCTCTGGCGAGATGGCAATGCCCTTGCGCATGATGTGGTGCGGGGGCAGGTGGGTAATGTCCTCACCCTCAAACTGCACCGTGCCGGTGCTGGCGCGTGGGTTGCCGCAGACCGTCATCAGTAGCGAGGTTTTGCCCGCGCCGTTGGCACCAATCAGGCTGACGATTTCGCCCTTTTGCACATGCAGGCTGGCATTGTCCACCGCACAGATAGCGCCGTAGTGGGTGCTGAGGCGGTCAATTTCCAGCATGGGGGGCTGCTCAGTGCTGATGCTTTGTGGATGGCTGGACATTTACGCTTCTCCCAGATACGCCTTGATGACTTGCTCGTTATTGCGGATTTCCTCGGGCAGCCCCAAGGCGATGGGCTTGCCGTATTCCATCACCAGAATGCGCTCGGATACGCCCATGACCAGCCCCATATCGTGCTCAATCAGCAAAATGCTGACCTGGTATTCATCACGCAGGCGGCCTATGAGTTGTTGCAGGTCTTTTTTCTCTTGCGGGTTCAGGCCAGCGGCGGGTTCGTCCAGCATGAGCAGCTTCGGCTCGGTAATCATGCAGCGGGCAATTTCCAGCCGCCTTTGGTGGCCGTAGGCCAGGTTGCCGGCTTCGCGGTTGGCAAACTCGGCCAGCCCCATGTAATCCAGCCAGTGCATGGCGCGTGCGATTTGCGCTTGCTCTTGGCGGCGGTAGCTGGCGGTATTAAACAGCCCGGCCAGCATGGAGGCTTTGTTATGCCGGTGCTGGGCGACCAGCAGGTTTTCCAGCGCCGTCATGCTTTTGAATAGGCGCACGTTTTGAAAGGTGCGCACCACGCCCTTGCGTGCCACGCTGTGGCTGCCCAGCCCGGCAATGCGTTGGCCGTCCAGCACAATGGAGCCAGTAGTGGGGGTATAGAAGCCGCTGATGCAGTTGAACACCGTGGTCTTGCCCGCGCCATTGGGGCCAATGATGGCGAAAATTTCCCGG
>CAZMMM010000459.1:0-1751 GCA_964567385.1 uncultured Comamonas sp. | reverse complement strand
TACCGCTGCGGAACCTCGGCTGGCGATGGGGCGGGGTGCTGAGGATGGCCGGGTCATCAATCGGCAGCTCTACCAGCTCAGACAGGTCGGCGGCATTGCCTTGGCCGCTGATGGCGCTGTCTGTTAAAGCGGCGTAGCCATGGCCTTTGCGCACCAGGTCAAGAATGGCGGGCACGCTAGAAACTTCCCACACCACATTGAGCTTGAGTTGCGAGAGCGTGGCCTGCGCCTCCATCAGCTTGCGAAAAATCTGCCCATGCTGGGGCATGATGAGGGGGAACTGCGCCAGCTCGGCAAACGCAATGCTGCTGCGCCCACTCAGTGCAGCGGCAGGGCCGACCAGGCACAGGCGCTCTTGCACGACGGGGGTGGCCTCGATTTGCGGGTGGGGCTGGGGGGTATAGACCAGCCCCAGGTCAATGCGCCCGGTCATCAGCCATTCGGCAATGTGCATGGAAAAGCCTTCCACAATCGCCAGCCGTGCCTTGGGCATTTCGGCGCTAAAACCTTCTACCAGGGGCACGGTTAAGCGCCTGGCCAGGCTGGGGGGCAGCCCCAAAGTAATCAAGCCCACCGGCTCGCCGCGCTGGCTGCGCAGATCGTCACGCGCCAGTTCTACGCGCTGCAAGATGGCGTGGGCATGTTCCAGCAAGCGCCGCCCGGCATCGGTGGGGGTCACGCCCCGGCCTGTGCGCAGCAGCAGGTTTTCGCGCAGCTCTACTTCCAGAGCGCGTACCTGGCGGCTCAAGGCGGGTTGTGCGGTATCCAGCAACACCGCCGCTTTGCTAAAGCTGCCGGACTCGGCCACGCAGACAAAGGTTTCCAACTGCTGCAAATTCATCGCCCATGCCTTTCTATGCTGAAACCGCCATAACCCAAACCATTGATATTCATTTATAGCATAACTGCTAGTAAGCCTACTGGTCTAGCCAGCATGGCTTTTGCTCTTCACAATGAAAGACATATCCAATAAGAGCCAAGCAAGGAGCGACCCCACCATGCCCACCAGCGCCTCGTCTGACCAACAAGCCACCACCGCCAATACATTGCGTGGTATTTCTTCCATGGCTACGCGCCAAGTCTTGGCCGATTTGCTGGCTGCCTGGCAAGCCAATGGCGGCACAGCGGTGGAACTAACCTCCGTCGGCGGCGTGGATGCCGCCCAGCGCGTGCAAGCGGGGGAGGCGCTGGATTTGGTATTCCTCGCCTCAGACGCAATTGACCGCTTGCTAGCCAGCGGCCATCTGCTAGCCGGCAGCAAGCGCGATTTAATGCGCTCCACCACCGCCGTAGCCGTGGCGCAGAACGCCGCCGTGCCAGACATTGCCAGCCTGCCCGCCCTGCAAGCCGCCCTGCTGGCCGCACCCAGCATAGGCTACTCCACGGGGCCTAGCGGCCAAGCGCTGCTGCGCATGTTGCAGGACTGGGGCTTGTACGAACCACTGCAAGCGCGGCTGGTACAGGCCAGCCCCGGCATTCCCGTGGCCCGCCTGATTGCCGAGGGCACAGTGGCCTTGGGCTTTCAGCAGCGCAGCGAATTGATTCACGAGGCAGGTATCCACATCGTCGGCGATATGCCCGCCCAGGCCGCGATTGAAACTATCTTTAGCGGCGCGGTGCTAGCCAACAGCCCCCAGCCAGCGCAGGCACAAGCACAAGCGGTACTGGCCTTTATGGCTAGCCCGGCTGCCGATGCGGCCAAGCGCTTGCAGGGTATGGCGGCGCTCTAAATCCGCCCCCTGCTACCCCCT
>CAZMMM010000458.1:0-1755 GCA_964567385.1 uncultured Comamonas sp. | reverse complement strand
GTTCGTGGTGTTTGTGCTGCGCTCGTTTTTGTTTGAGCCGTTCAAAATTCCCTCTGGCTCCATGATTCCTACGCTGCTGGTGGGCGATTTGATTTTGGTCAACAAATTCACCTACGGCGTGCGCCTGCCCGTTCTCAACACCAAAGTGACCGAAGGCAAGCCCGTACAGCGCGGTGATGTGGTGGTGTTTCGCTACCCACCCCAGCCCAGCCTGGACTACATCAAACGCGTTGTTGGCCTGCCTGGCGACAAGGTGGAATACCTGAACAAACGCCTGCGCATCAACGGCCAGGACATTGCCGTCAGCCCCCAGCCCGATTTTCTGGACACTGACACCATGCGTTACTTCCAGCAGTTTGAAGAGCAGCTGGGCCAGCAGCCGCACCGCCTGCTCAATACCGCTGGGGTGTCTGGCTTTATCCAGGGTGCCACCAACTTCCCTCACCGTGATGCCTGCTCCTACAGCGTAGAGGGCGTGAGCTGCACCGTGCCTGAGGGCCACTACTTCACCATGGGCGACAACCGCGACAACTCACTGGATTCGCGCTACTGGGGTTTTGTGCCTGATGCCAATCTGGTGGGCAAAGCCTTCTTTGTCTGGATGAATTTCAGCAACCCCAAGCGGATTGGCAGCTTTCACTAAGAAGCACTGAAAAGCTCAGCAGTCCAAACCTATAAATGATGTACGCTTTGCGTTTTATTGATTTTTTCAAATAAGGAAGTTTTTCTATGCATTCTGCCTTGCGTAGCCGCCAGCGCGGCATGTCGTTTATCTCCTTGGTGCTGCTGGGCTTCGTCATCGTGGCCGCCTTTGCCATTGGTAGCCAGTCTGTGCCCATCGTGCTGGAACACCAGTCGGTGGAAAAAGCTGTCAACAAAGCGGCCAGCGAATCGAGCAACCCTATTGAAGCGCGTAACGCCTTTGACCGCGCCGCCCAGATTGACGACATCAACACCATCACCGGCAAGGATTTGGAAGTGGTGAAAAGTGGCAATGGCGTCTCCATCCGCTACGAATACGAACGCGACATCGCCCTGTTTGGGCCGGTGTATCTGGTATTCCGCTTCCAAGGCCAGTCCAAGTAAGTGAGCACCACCCCTTCCCTCAGCACCCTGCAGCAGGCGCTAGGCCACCAGTTTGCCCAGCCACGTCTGCTGCAACGGGCCCTCACCCACCGCAGCTTTAGCGCCGAGCATTACGAACGGCTGGAGTTTCTGGGCGACTCGGTGCTGGGCTTGGCTATTTCCAGCCTGCTCTACCGCAAACTGAGCGACCAGCCCGAGGGCGACCTCTCCCGCGTGCGCTCCAACCTGGTGCGCGAGGCCACTTTGCACCGCATTGCCAGCCAGTTGCAACTGCCCCAGCTCCTGCGCCTGGGCGAGGGCGAGGTCAAAACCGGCGGGCGCAAACGCCCCTCCATCCTGGCTGATGCGCTGGAAGCGATTGTTGGCGCGGTTTATCTGGATGCAGGCTATGGCGCTGCCGAGCAAGTCGTTCACCACCTGTTTGAGGGCATAGACATCCACCCCCAGATGCAGGCCGCCGCCAAAGACGGTAAAACCGCCTTGCAAGAATGGCTGCAAGCACGGCGTATGCAGTTGCCCGAATACACCGTGCAGCGCATCGCTGGCGCAGCCCACCAGCAAACTTTTGAAGTGGCCTGCATGATTGCCGCTTTGCGCCTAGGCTCCAAAGGTCAAGGCAGCAGCCGCCGCGCTGCCGAGCAAGCCGCTGCCAGCGCCATGCTGCAACTG
>CAZMMM010000457.1:0-1769 GCA_964567385.1 uncultured Comamonas sp. | reverse complement strand
CAAACAAGTCCATGCCTTGCGCCACGGCCTCTTGGGCGCTGGTGTACAGGGTGCTCACAAAGTCGCGGGTGTAGGCCAAGCCTTTTTGCACTTCAGCGGGGCTTAGGAGGGCGGGGCCACGGCCAGGAATCAGCTTGTCAAAATTCATGGCGGCCTGGTTGTCCAGGGTTTGGGGCCAGTCGGCCAGGTAGGCGTCGCCGGTGTAGCAGGCAGCGTCGGCTTCCACCAGGTCGCCAGAGAAGCAGATGTTCTGGCAGGGGATATAGACAATGCTGTCGCCCTTGGTGTGGCCCCGGCCTACTTGTTTGATGCGCACTTCCAGGTCGCCGAGCCAGACGGCCATTTCGCCCTCAAACGTCATGGTCGGCCAGGTCAGGCCGGGCACGCTTTCTACGGCTTGGAACAGGCGGGGGAAGCGGCCAATTTCCGAATCCATGTCTTGCTGGCCACGCTCCACAATCAGGTCATAGGTGTCGCGGCTGGCAATGATTTGCTCCAGCCCTTCGTCTTTGTAGCCCGATGCGCCCAGCACACGCACGGCGTGGTAATGGGTCAGCACCACGTATTTAATGGGCTTGTCGGTAATTTCGCGCACCTTGGCAATCACCCCCTGGGCGGCTACGGGGGTGGCAGTGGCATCAATAATCATGCAGCTGTCGTCGCCAATGATGACGCCGGTGTTCGGGTCGCCCTCGGCGGTGTAGGCGTAGGCGTTGTCGCTGAGTTTTTCCCAGCTAATTTTTTTCTCTTCCAGGTCGGCTTGCGAAGCAAATTTCTTTTCGGTCATCGTCGGTTCTCCTAAGGTTGTGGGGGGAGCTGCCAGCTTATAGAAAACTCCCAAAAGCCCGTGCAGCGTGGTCTTGCCTTTTATTAAACGCCAAAGCCATTTATTATTCAAACGGTTTTTTGTTATCAATTTATTGGTTTTTTTTATGAATGTCAGCCTGCGACAACTGCAAGCCTTGGTGGCAGTGGCACAAACCGGCAGCTTCACCCTGGCGGCGGAGCGCTTGTTCATCACCCAATCGGCCTTGAGTGGTTTGATTCGAGAGCTGGAGTCCTCCCTGGGGCTGCGCCTGTTTGACCGCAGCACGCGGCGCTTGCGCCTGTCCAGCGTGGGGGCGGAGCTGTATCCCCAGGTAGAAAAAATCTTGCAAGACTTGGAAGGCGTAGTCACCGGCATCGGCCATTTGAAGGCGCTGCAACGCGGCAAAGTGCGCGTGGCTGTGCCCCAGCTTTTGGCCTGCACCCTGCTGCCCGAGGTGATGGCCAGCTTTCAGGCCCAGCACCCCGGCGTGCAACTGCGCTTGGTTGATTGCGCCGTAGAAAGCGTGATGGCGCGGGTGTTTGCCGGCGAGGTGGACTTTGGCATAGGCCCGGAGCGCGAGACTAATTCCGATATTGAAGTGCAGGCGCTATTCACCCTGCCCTTTATGGTGGTGCTGCCCCCACAACATCCCCTGGCCAAGAAAAAAGTGGTGCAGTGGAGCGATTTGATTGGCCAATCCCTCATCACCTTGCAAGGCCAGTTCACCGAGCTGCTGGTGAGCGATGCCGGCGAGGCGGCCCGCGAGCTGCACAAAGAAGCCTTTATGCAAGTCACCTTTATGACCACAGCGCTCTCCATGGTGCGCGCTGGCCTGGGCATTAGCCTGGTGATTCCCTATGCACGGATTTTGGTGGAGCAAAACGGCCTGGTCATGCGTCCCCTGGGTCAGCCCACGGTAGAGCGCAGCTTCTGGATTTTTACGCGCAAAGGGCGCTCTTTG
>CAZMMM010000456.1:0-1771 GCA_964567385.1 uncultured Comamonas sp. | reverse complement strand
GAACGAGAATGAGATGCTCAATGGGGAGTCAAAAGACCCGTCGCGCAAGCTGGTTCGCGTCATCATGGGCGCCATCTCCGAGTATGACCGCGAGATGACCGTGGACCGGCTCGCAGCGGGCCGCGCAGCCATTGCCCGACGGGAATGGCAAAGCCCGCCTTCGGGCGCTCGATCAAGGCCTGCGGCACATGGCGGTAGAGCACCTGGCGCTCGCTCAAGCCCTTGGCGCGGGCGGTCAGGACATACTGCTTGCGAATTTCTTCCAGAAAGGAGTTTTTTGTCAGCATGGCAGTAACGGCAAAGCTGCCTGCCACCATCGCTGTGACAGGCAGGGTGATATGCCACAGGTAATCCGTCACCTTGCCCAGCAGGCTCAACTCCTGCCAGTTGGCCGAAGTCAGGCCACGCAGCGGAAACCACTGTAGCTGCCCACCAAAAATCACCAGCAGCGCCACACCCAATACAAAGCCTGGGATGGCATAGCCCAGCAAAATCAGCAAAGTGGTAATGAAGTCAAAGCGCGAGCCAGCCCGCACAGCCTTGGCAATGCCCAGTGGCACGGCGACCAGATAGCTGATAAAAAACGTCCATAGCCCCAAGCTGGCGGAGACAGGCAGCTTCTCCTTGATGAGCTGCCACACATCCTTGTTCTGAAAAAAGCTGCGCCCCAAGTCAAAGCGAGCAAACTGGCCCAGCATCTGCACAAAGCGCTCGGGTGCAGGCTTGTCAAAACCATACAGTGCCTTGATTTCTTCCAAGCGTCGCTCATCCACCCCTTGCGCACCTCTATAGGCCATGCCCCCTTCGGCTCCAGCGCCCAGGCCAGCCTTGGCCTCAGCCAGATACTGCTCTACCGGGCCACCGGGCACAAACTGAATGACGATAAAGGTCAGCAGCAACACGCCCAGCAAGGTGGGCAGCATCAGCAACATGCGTTTGAGGATGTAGGCAAACATAGGCTTTGATTATGGCGGGCTATGGCTGCCCGTAAAAAAAGCTGGCACCCATGCCTAGCACGAGCTACCAGCTTTATAGCAATCAGCCTTGCCGCTTAGAAGGCTGGCACTACAGCGCCTTTGTATTTATCCAGAATGAACTGCTTGGCTTCAGGGCTGCGCAGGGCCTGCATCAGCTTGGCAATGTCTTGCCCATCGGCACGATCCTTACGGGCTGCCACGATGTTGGTGTAGGGCGAGTCCGCACCTTCAATGAACAAGGCATCCTGCGTGGGGTTGAGCTTGGCCTCCATCGCGTAGTTGGTGTTGATCAAGGCGATATCCACATCAGCCAGGGCGCGGGGCAGCAAAGCAGCTTCCAGCTCCTTGAACTTGAGCTTTTTGGGGTTGCCCACAATATCCAGCGGTGTAGGGGTCAGGCTGGCCGGGTCTTTCAGCTCAATCAGGCCTTGCTTGGCCAACAAAATCAAGGCACGACCACCGTTGGAAGGGTCGTTGGGGATGGCGACCAAAGCGCCATCTTTCAAATCTTCCAATTGCTTGATTTTGCTGGAGTAAGCGCCAAAAGGCTCAACGTGCACCTTGCCATTGGGCACTTGCACCAAGCTGCTTTTACGGTCTGTGTTGTAGCTGTCCAGATAGGGCTGGTGCTGGAAGAAGTTGGCATCCAGCTGCTTGTCCTCCACCGCCGCGTTGGGCTGCACATAGTCGCTGAACTCTTTGACTTCCAGCGTGATGCCTGCTGCCTGCATCTGGGGCTTGATGAAGTTCAAAATCTCGGCATGGGGCACGGCAGTAGCCGCAACCTTGAGTAC
>CAZMMM010000455.1:0-1785 GCA_964567385.1 uncultured Comamonas sp. | reverse complement strand
ACGCCAAGTGGGGCAGCTTTGACAAGTTCAAGGAAGAGTTCACCAAGTCTGCCGTAGGCAACTTTGGCTCCGGCTGGACCTGGCTGGTGAAAAAGCCCGATGGCAGTGTTGACATCGTGAACACCGGCCCCGCTGGCACCCCCCTGACCACCGATGACAAAGCCCTGCTGACCGTGGACGTATGGGAGCACGCCTACTACATCGACTACCGCAACGCCCGCCCCAAGTTTGTGGAAGTATTCCTGAACAACTTGGCCAACTGGGACTTTGCCCAGGCCAACTTTGCAGCCTGAATGTTGACCAAACTGGTTTGAGGCATTAAAAACGCTGAAAAACCAACTGGGCGGCGTTTAACGTTGCCACCCCAACTCAGTCCATCAAGCCTGCCTGGCAATGCCCGGCAGGCTTTTTTGATGCGCTTTTTTACAGTCTTATACAAAAGTACAGGCCAGTCTTCTATAAGAGTTAGGAAAAATCGCCAAGACGGGTTAGAATTTTGCATAGTGGGAGCAGCTTGCAGCAATGCGAAATGCAGCCAGGTCACAAGCCAAGGCTGAAAGGGGCGTATGCAGGCCAGGCTTCCTAGCTGCCGTCTTGGCCTTCACTTCCGGTAAAGGCCAAGGTTTGTGCAATCTGTTCAAAGCCAAAAGCAAAGTGAATACCGCGATGACCACACAACAATCGACCATCATCTACACCCTCACCGATGAAGCCCCCCGTTTGGCCACCAGTGCCTTTTTGCCCGTTGTGCAGGCGTTTGCCGCCACGGCAGGCGTGGATGTGCAGACCAGCGACATCTCGGTGGCTGGCCGCATCCTGGGCCAGTTTCCCGAGTGCCTGACCGAGGCGCAGCGCGTGCCGGACACGCTGACCGAGCTGGGCAAGCTCACGCTCAAGCCCGAAGCCAACATCATCAAGCTGCCCAATATCAGCGCCTCGGTAGGCCAGTTGCTGGCGGCTATTAAAGAGCTGCAAGGCAAGGGCTACGCCGTGCCCGACTACCCCGAAAACCCCAGCACTGATGCGGAAAAAGACATCAAAGTGCGTTACGCTAAATGCTTGGGCTCTGCCGTCAACCCCGTGCTGCGTGAGGGCAACTCTGACCGCCGTGCTCCTGCTGCCGTGAAAAACTACGCCAAGAAGAACCCCCACAGCATGGGTGAATGGAAGCAATGGTCCAAAACCCATTGCTCGCACATGCACGAGGGCGACTTCTACCACGGCGAAAAATCCATGACGCTGGACAAAGCCCGCGATGTGAAGATGGTGCTAGAGACCAAGAGCGGCAAAACCGTGGTGCTCAAAGAGAAAGTGGCCTTGCTGGACGGTGAAATCATCGACTCGATGTTCATGAGCAAGAAAGCCCTGTGCGAGTTCTATGAGCGCGAGCTCAATGACTGCAAGGAAGCCGATATCCTGTTCTCGCTACACGTTAAAGCCACCATGATGAAGGTGTCCCACCCCATCGTCTTCGGTCACTGCGTGAAGATTTACTACAAAGACGCATTCGCCAAACACGGCAAGCTGTTTGATGAGCTGGGCATTAACGTCAACAACGGCATGGCCACGTTGTACGAAAAAATCCAGACCCTGCCCACCTCTGTGCGCGAAGAAATCATTGAAGACTTGCACGCCTGCCACGAGCACCGCCCCGAGCTGGCCATGGTTGACTCGGCCAAGGGCATTACCAACTTCCACTCGCCCAACGACATCATTGTGGATGCCTCCATGCCCGCTATGATTCGCAATGGCGGCAAGATGTGGGGTTCGGATGGCAAGCCTTAC
>CAZMMM010000454.1:229-1787 GCA_964567385.1 uncultured Comamonas sp. | reverse complement strand
CAGCGGGGGCGGGGGCGGCGGCACCGGCTACGGCATCAGTGTCGATTTTGGCAATGAGTTGCTCGGCGGTGACGGTGGCGTTGTCGCCCACGACGATTTCAGCGAGTACACCAGCGGCGGGGGCAAACACCTCCATCACCACTTTGTCGGTTTCGATTTCAATCAGGATTTCGTCCACAGCAACGGCTTCGCCGGCTTTTTTCTTCCACTCCAGCATGGTGGCTTCGGCAATGGATTCAGACAGCTGAGGAACTTTGACTTCTACGATGGCCATGAGAATGTCTCTTTAAATAAAAATAGCGTTCAAAAAAAGGCTAGGGGGAAACAGAAAAAACCACCCTGCCCCTTGTCTTGCAGGCAGGATGGAGAGCAGTTACTGGCTTACTTGGTCAGCACAAAACCCTTGAGCTTGGCAAAGGCGGCATCCACCAGTTGCTTTTGCTGCTCAGCGTGCAGATGGGCGTAGCCGCAAGCAGGGCTGGCACTGGCGGGGCGGCCTGCATAGCCCAGTTTCTGGCCAGCAGCCATGTTTTCGTACACGTTGTGCTGGATGAAGAACCATGCGCCCTGGTTTTGTGGCTCGTCCTGGCACCACACAATGTCGGTGGCCTTGCTGTATTTTTTCAGCTCGGCAGCAAAGGCTTTGTGTGGGAAGGGGTAGAGCTGCTCCACGCGGATGATGGCCACATCGTTGGCACCGGTTTCTTCACGCTTTTTCACCAGGTCGTAATACACCTTGCCCGAGCAGGCAATGATGCGCTTGACCTTGGCAGCGTTTTTCACGATGGCTTCGTTCTGCTCAGGAATCACGGTCTGGAAACCGCCCTTGGTGAACTCGGACAGCGGCGAGGTGGCATCCTTGTTACGCAGCAAGCTCTTGGGCGTGAACAGCACCAGGGGCTTGCGCAGAGGGCGCACCATCTGGCGGCGCAGCACGTGGAAGATTTGGCTGGCGGTAGTGGGCTGCACGATTTGCATATTGGTGTCAGCCGCCAACTGCATAAAGCGCTCCAAGCGGGCCGAGCTGTGCTCTGGGCCCTGGCCTTCGTAGCCGTGGGGCAGCATCAGGGTCAGGCCGTTAATGCGACCCCACTTCACTTCGCCGGAGGCAATGAACTGGTCAATTACCACCTGTGCACCGTTGGCAAAGTCGCCAAACTGCGCTTCCCAAATCACCAGGGTGTTGGGGTCATTAGAGGCGTAGCCGTATTCAAAACCCAGCACCGCCTCTTCAGACAGGATGGAGTCAATCACCACAAACGGCGCTTGATTGTCTGCCACGTTTTGCAGGGGGATGTAAGCGCCCTCTGCCCAGTGGCCGCGCTTCTGGTCGTGAATAACGGCATGGCGGTGGGTAAAGGTGCCACGCCCGCAGTCTTCACCAGACAGACGCACGGGATAGCCCGAGGCCACCAGAGAGGCAAAGGCCATGTGCTCGCCCATGCCCCAGTCCACGTTGACCTCGCCACGGCCCATAGCGGCGCGGTCAGCATAGACGCGCTTGACCAGGTTGTGGGGGGTGACGCTATCGGGGAAGGTGGTGATGCGCTCGGCCAGG
>CAZMMM010000454.1:0-219 GCA_964567385.1 uncultured Comamonas sp. | reverse complement strand
GGGATGGCGGTGTCGGCAGCATCTGACCACTTCTGGTTAAGGAAGGGGCTCCAGTCGACGGCGTACTTGCGTTTGAAGTCGGTCAGTACGGGGTCAACAGTGTGGCGGCCTTCGTCCATAGCAGCGCGATAGGCTTTAGCCATATCGTCGCCCAAGGTGTCGCCCAAGCCTTGCGCTGCCAGCTTGTCGGCGTAGAGCTTGCGTGTGCCGGGGTGGGCG
>CAZMMM010000453.1:0-1798 GCA_964567385.1 uncultured Comamonas sp. | reverse complement strand
AGGCTTCGCCCTCGCCCACCATCACGCCGCGCAGGGTGATGCGGTAGGCGCTGGGTTTGAGCTCCAGGTTGTCACGCACGTGCACGGCGGGGGGTAGAAAGCCGACCTCTTGCGCAAACTTGCGGCGCACACCTTTGATGCGGGTGAGCAGGTCGCCCTGTCGCTTTTTGTCCACAAGGGTAATCAGGCGATAGCCCAACTCCAGGCCCAGCAGGTCAACAGGTTGCAAATCGTCCCAGGTGGCCTCGGTGTCTTGCTGGGGGGCGGCCAAGGCTTGCTGGGCGGCTTCGGCCTCAGCCTGGGCGGCTGGGCTGGGCTTGCTCTGGGCGCGCAGAGCCAGCCACGCACCATAGCCAAAGGCCGAGCCCATGAGCAGGAACACCACGTGCGGCATACCGGGAATTACACCCAGAAACAGCAAAATAGCAGCAGTAATGCCCAAAGCGCGGGGCGACATAAACATTTGGCTGGCGATTTGCTTGCCGGTGTCGTTGTCCTTACCTACGCGGGAAATCACCATGGCGGCGGCCACGGAAATCAGCAGACCGGGAATTTGCGCTACCAGCGCATCACCCACAGCCAGCAGGATGTAGCTGTCAGCGGCCTCGCCTGCCGACAGGCCGTGCTGGGCCATGCCAATGGCAAAGCCACCAATGATGTTGATAATCAAAATCAAGATACCGGCCACCGCGTCACCACGCACGAATTTGGAAGCACCATCCATAGAGCCGAAGAAGTTAGCTTCTTCCTGTACTTCCAGGCGACGCTTCTTGGCCTCGGCCTCGTCAATCAAACCGGCATTTAGGTCGGCATCCACGGCCATTTGCTTGCCGGGCATGGCATCCAGGGTAAAGCGGGCGGACACCTCGGCAATACGCTCCGCACCCTTGGTAATCACCACAAAGTTGATGACCACCAAAATCGCAAACACAATCAAACCCACCGCAAAGTTGCCGCCAATCAGGAAGTGGCCAAAGGCCTCAATCACCGCGCCCGCCGCACCAGGGCCGGTGTGGCCTTCCAGCAACACCACGCGGGTGGAGGCCACGTTAAGCGACAGGCGCATCAGCGTGGTCAGCAGCAGCACCGAGGGGAAGGCAGCAAAGTCCAGCGGCTTAATCATGTAGGCGGCCACCATCATCACCATCAGCGCCACCGCAATATTGAGGGTGAAGAAGGTATCCAGCATCCACGGCGGAATGGGCAGCACCATCAGGGCCAAAATCGCCACCACCAAAACCGGGGCCGCCAGACCTTGCAGGGCTGCACTACCCTGACCGGCCAGTTGCTGGAAGTTTTTCATACTTGCGCTACTCATGACAGTTCGCCTTCTTGCAATCGGGGTTGTTTGTTATGACGCACGTGCAGGGCCGTGCTTTTTATGATGGGGATCCAGCTCTGGCGGCACATGGGGCTGCACCAGCTCGCCGGGGGCAGCCGCTTGGCCACGCAGGCTGGCTTTCAAACGGTACACATAGGCCAAGACTTGGGCCACTGCGCTATAGAGCTGGGCGGGTATGGCCTGCTCCAGCTCTGCGTGGGCATAAAGCGCGCGCGCCAGCATGGGGGATTCGAGTACGGGCACCTCATGCGCCTTGGCCACTTCGCGAATCTTCAGAGCAATCAAGTCAGCCCCCATGGCAATGACTTGCGGGGCCGCCATGGTTTTTTCGTCATAGCGCAGGGCCACCGAGTAGTGGGTGGGGTTGGTGACCACGAAGTCAGCCTCATGCACACGGTTGACTGAGGCGCGGTGGGCCATTTCGCGCTGCTTCTGGCGGATTTTGCCTTTGACCTC
>CAZMMM010000452.1:343-1799 GCA_964567385.1 uncultured Comamonas sp. | reverse complement strand
AATCATGCAGGAAGTAAAATCCACGCCATTGCAGCGATTGAACTTTTTCTTGATAATTCTTATTTTGCAAGCCACTATGCGTTACATTGATTAGCACTTTATGGCTTGATGGCCTTCCCCAGGAAAAAATATAATACTTTGCTACCAGAGCATAAATATTAATTTTCTTTCTCAAAGGCAAGTCCAGCAGTTGCTGAAACAACCAGCCTGAATCCTTGGCATTGAACACCAGCCAGCGCCCAGCAACTCGCAACAAAGCCAAAGCCTGGCCTTGAAAGTGCTGCATATACATTTGCGCAACTCTATCCACGCCCGTTGGCAAGCGCCTCTGTAAGGCTCTATCCAATGAGCGTGTGACATCAATAGCCAACCTCATCAGGCTATTTAATCAACGGCATGCACAACCGTGCGAATAGAATAAATAGAAGAGGTCAAAATACTCAAAAACTTCTGCAGCTCTGCTGCTGGAGCATTGGCCACGTACAGCACATCCTTATCGCGCATTGGGAAGTTTTGCGATACGAGAAAAGATGCCGGGTCTTTCATGTCCATCTTATAGACAACAGGCACTTTTCCTTCTGGTGTCAGAGGCATATTCTCGACCGTTGACTCCACCGCATTGGGGTCTTCAAAGCGGAAGATAAATACCCCACGCGCATCAGCACGAGAATCTAGCAGCCCCCCTGAGCGGGCCAAGGCCTGAGCCAGAGAAATACCCTGAGCCTCAAAGTTGATTTCCTCGTTCTTGCCCGTAGCCCCCAACACGGTAAAGCTCAGTGGCTGGAACAGCAAGGTCACCACATCACCGGGCAGGAGCAGAACGTTCTCCTTGGGGGACTGAATCACTCGCTCCAGCGGCATGCTGGCCACCGTATCGCTGCGGGTAACCTGCACCGTCATCTTGTCCACAGACTGTCTTACACCACCAGCAGCAGCAATGGCATCGAGCAGGCGCTCGCCCTTTGCTGTCAAAGGCATACGCTGGCTCTGGGCCACCTCTCCCACCACTGTGACATTGGCCGTGGTGTTACCAGATACGCGCACCAATACCTGGGGCTGATTGGCTTTACCCTTGAGCTTTTGCACAATCAGCCGTTCTATTTCCTGTGGTGTTTTCCCGGTGACCTTAATGGCCCCAGCAAAAGGAACATTGATTTCACCAAGGTGAGACACCATTTGCTCAGGCAAAGCCGTAACACCTGCACCAGCGCCACCAGTGGGGCTGCTCACGGCTCCTGCATTGCCAAACAAGACAGCAGGGGGGGCCTCCCAGACGGAGACTTCCAGAATATCCCCAGGCCCGACACGATCGCCAACAACCTGATTATTTTCTGAAAAAATATGGGCAAACTGCTGCTGCACCAAAGCAGAGGATATCTGGCGCGTGACCCCATCATTCACATCAATAATAGGAATAGGTGAATTCAGGCTGCTGGGCTCCTCTGCCAGCTCCAGG
>CAZMMM010000452.1:0-333 GCA_964567385.1 uncultured Comamonas sp. | reverse complement strand
TGGGACCAGAGGAAGCCAACCAGGATGGATAGCTTGAGCAGCCAGCCAACCCCAATATGGAGCCAATCAGCACACCCATTCTCAAAAATTTTACGGTTGTGTTTTTCTTCAGAAGCATCACAGTTATCCAACTATTTCAGATCATCTTGATCTGCTATCAAACCCAGTAGCTCAGCATCACCCAAGACGCAAAAACCCCGCTATCGATGCAGCGGGGTATCTATCAGCAAGCGGGTTTACTTGGCTAGCACATACTCACCTGGCGCATCCATCAGCACCTCGTAGCCTTTCGCACCCATAGCAGGCGGTTTGGCAGCTGGGCCGCTGGAGCGC
>CAZMMM010000451.1:904-1824 GCA_964567385.1 uncultured Comamonas sp. | reverse complement strand
GACTCCGAGTGGATGGGACCATTGTATCAGTTTCACGGCTTGAGCGTGGATTGCATCGACAAGCACCGCCCCAATTCCGAAGAACGCAGAAAAGCATACATGGCCGACATCACCTACGGCACCAACAACGAATTCGGCTTTGACTACCTGCGCGACAACATGGTCTATGACGGTGGTGACCGCGTACAGCGCGAGCTGAACTTTGCCATTGTTGACGAGGTGGACTCCATCCTGATTGACGAGGCGCGTACCCCCCTCATCATCAGCGGGCAGGCGGATGACAACACTGCCATGTACCAGGCCATCAACCAAATCGCCCCCCAGCTCACCCGTCAAGAGGGCGAGGCCGACCCGCGCACCGGCGAAGGCGTGACCAAGCCCGGCGACTTCACCGTGGATGAAAAATCCCATCAAGTTTTCCTGACCGAGCAAGGCCACGAGCATGCCGAGCGCATTCTGAGCCAAGCCGGTTTGCTGGCCGAGGGCGCATCGCTCTACGACCCATCGCATATTGTTTTGGTGCACCACCTGTATGCAGCCCTGCGTGCGCATTACATCTACCATCGCGACCAGCATTACGTGGTGCAAAACGGCGAGATTGTGATTGTCGATGAGTTCACAGGCCGCCTCATGTCTGGGCGGCGCTGGAGTGATGGCCTGCACCAGGCCGTCGAAGCCAAGGAAGGGGTCAGCATCCAGGCTGAGAACCAGACCATGGCCTCCATCACCTTCCAGAACTACTTCCGCCTGTACAACAAGCTCTCAGGCATGACGGGTACGGCAGACACGGAAGCCTATGAGTTCCAGCAAATCTATGGCTTGGAAACCGTTGTTATCCCACCCAACAAGCCCAGCCGCCGTGAAGACCAGCTCGACCGCGTCTATAAAACCACGCCTGAGAAGTACAAGGCCGCCATCGA
>CAZMMM010000451.1:0-882 GCA_964567385.1 uncultured Comamonas sp. | reverse complement strand
GCGCGGCCAGCCTGTGCTGGTGGGCACCACCTCCATTGAAAACTCGGAAATCATTGATGAGCTGCTCACCAAGGCTGGCCTGAGCCATCAGGTGCTGAACGCCAAACAGCACGCCAAAGAAGCGGACATCATTGCCCAGGCCGGACGCAAGGGCATGATTACCATCGCCACCAATATGGCCGGGCGCGGTACTGACATTGTGCTGGGCGGCAACATCAGCAAAGACATTGCCGCCATCGAGGCCAACCCCGAGCTGAGCGAGACGCAAAAAGAACACCAAATTGCCAGCCTGCGCGAGCAATGGCAGCAAGACCACGAAGAGGTCAAGGCCCTGGGCGGCTTGCGCATCATTGCCACCGAGCGCCACGAAAGCCGCCGCATCGACAACCAGCTGCGCGGGCGCTCTGGCCGTCAAGGTGACCCCGGTTCTTCGCGCTTCTACCTCAGCCTGGATGACCAGTTGATGCGCATCTTCGCGGGCGACCGGGTACGCGCCATCATGGACCGCCTGAAAATGCCTGAGGGTGAGGCCATTGAGGCAGGCATGGTCACGCGCAGCATCGAAAGTGCCCAGCGCAAGGTGGAGGGCCGCAACTTTGACGTGCGCAAGCAGCTGCTGGAATACGACGACGTGGCCAATGAGCAGCGCAAAGTGATCTACGAGCAGCGCAATGCCATTCTTGACACTTCGGACTTGACCGAAATGGTGCAAGCCATGATTGCCGGTTGCACTGAAGAGCTGGTGCGCCAATATGTGCCTGCCGAATCCATGGAAGAGCAGTGGAATATCCCTGCCCTGGAAAAAGCCTTGGCTGAATGGCAGATTGACCTGGATTTGAAAACCCAGATCGAGAAAAACGAAAGCATTAGCGACGAAGATAT
>CAZMMM010000450.1:0-1843 GCA_964567385.1 uncultured Comamonas sp. | reverse complement strand
CCTTACCCAAGGTGGGAGGGGAGTGCAAACCGTTGCATCCCAATTTTTTGCGTAGCTTGCGCTAGCTGCGCGTAATTTTTTAGCGTTGAGCGATACCACCATGAGCTACGAACTCACCATCGAACCCCTGGGTCAAACCATTGAAGTGGAAGAAGACCAAACCATTTTGGACGCAGCCTTGCGCGCTGGCATCTACCTGCCCCACGCCTGCGGCCATGGCCTGTGCGGCACTTGCAAAGTCCAGATTACCGACGGCGAGATTGAGCACGGCGAGGCCAGCAGCTTTGCCCTCATGGACTATGAGCGCGAAGAGGGGCTGTGCCTGGCCTGCTGCGCCACCCTGGAATCCGATGCCACGCTAGAGGCTGAAATTGAAGAAGAGCCCGACGCGCTCAACCTGCTGGTGGAAGACTACGCTGGCACCGTCTCGCGCATTGAAGACCTCACCCCCACCATCAAAGGCATCTGGATTACGCTGGATACGCCCATGACCTTCCAGGCCGGGCAGTACATCAACCTGCACATTCCGGGCGAGGCCACCACCCGCGCCTTCTCCATTGCCAGCGCTCCTAGCGAGAAGACGGAAATTGAACTGAACATTCGCCACGTGCCCGGCGGCAAAGGCACGGGCTGGGTGCATGAGGTGATGCAGGCAGGCGATAAGGTCAAGCTCTCTGGCCCCTATGGCCGCTTTTTTGTGCGTGAAACCGCGCACCAGGCGGAAAACCTCGGCTATCTGTTCTTGGCCGGTGGTTCGGGGCTGTCCAGCCCACGCTCCATGATTCTGGACATTCTGGCCGCAGGCTGCGACAAGCCTATTACCCTGGTCAACGGCGCACGCAACCAGCCTGAGCTGTACCACCACGCCGAATTTTTAGCGCTGGCGGAAAAGCACCCCAACTTCACCTACGTGGCGGCGCTGTCCGACGAGGCGCAAGACAGCGACTGGACGGGCTTTCGCGGCTTTGTGCATGACGCGGCCAAGGCCCATTTCGACAATGACTTCCGTGGCCGCAAAGCCTATCTGTGCGGCCCGCCGCTGATGATTGAATCCTGCATCTCCACCCTCATGCAAGGCCGCCTGTTTGAGCGCGACATCTACACAGAAAAATTCATTTCTGCCGCTGATGCCCAGCAGGTGCGCAGCCCGCTTTTCCGCAAAATTTGATACTTTTGGGGCATGGAAAGGCACTGCAAATAGCATTGGATGCAGCGGTAGCGCAGCTTTAAGCTGCTGCGCGTATGCTGTCGCTGTCAACAACTTTTTAATCGCTTTTTTCAGATGCAACTTCCTACCAACACCTTCAAACAACGCCTGCTGCGCGGTGAGCAGCAATACGGCCTGTGGCTGGGCCTGGCACAAACCCTGAGCACCGAAATCTGCGCCGGTGCTGGTTTTGACTGGCTGCTGCTGGATGCCGAGCACGGCCCCAACGACCTGCGCAGCATCTTGTCGCAATTGCAGGTGATTGCCGCCTATGGCTCCCACCCCGTAGTGCGCCCGCCGCACGGCGACCATGTGCTGATTAAGCAATTGCTGGAAACCGGCGTGCAAACCCTGATGATTCCCATGGTGGAAACGGCAGAGCAGGCCGCCCACCTAGTGCAGGCCATGCGCTACCCGCCGCATGGCATACGCGGCGTGGGCAGCTCGCTGGCGCGTGCCTCACGCTGGGGGCGTATTGGGGACTATATGCACACCGCCAACAGCGAAATGTGCCTGATTGTGCAAGTGGAAACCCGCGCCGGGCTAGAGAATCTGGACGAAATTCGCGCCGTTGAAGGGGTAGATGGCATCTTCTTTGGCGCGGCAGACTTGGCCGCCTCCTTCGGCCTGACGGGC
>CAZMMM010000449.1:395-1845 GCA_964567385.1 uncultured Comamonas sp. | reverse complement strand
CGTTTTCCACCCCATCGTCCCAAGGAGATGCCTCTTGCTCGACACCGCAGAACCCGCAATTGCCGCCTCAGCAACTGAGCCTGCTGTGAGCAGGCCCGTTGGGCACCGCCCGTTTGACGCGCTGGCCGCGCACATCGCCAGCCCCGGCACCAGCACGGGCGAGCGTGCGGCGCTGGCACGGCTGTCGCCTGGGCAGCCCCTGCGCCCACACGAAGTTGCCGCCCTGGCGCGCGCCCTCATCGCCGCAAATTTAAACCCCGAGCAGTGGCAGAGTGCCGCCTGGCAGCGCTGGGCCTTGATTGCCCACGGCATCGCCTTGGCTGGGCACGATGCGGCCGGTAGGTTGGGCGCTCAACTGGCGCAGGCCCAAGTATCTGAGCCGCGTGTCACTCGCCTACTCACCGCACGTGGCAACGCGTTTGTGCAACTGCTACCGCGCTTGCTGCGCTTGCTGGCCAACCAAGGCATACGCCCCAATTGGCGTGAGCTGGGGCCGCTCATCCTCAAAGAGAGCAGCAACGACAGTACCGACCAGGCCGAGGTCGAAGACCTTCGCTTGCGCGTCGCCAGCGCTTATTTCGCCACGCTTTCCAAGATAGAAAAAAGCAGATAACACAACACCATAAAGCGCAAGCAGCTATCAAAAAATACCAAACACCAACACTTCTTCTGGAACACCCCATGACCTTGCCCCGTTTCCTGCAAATTCACACCCTGCACAACTACAGCGCCACCTTGCTCAACCGCGACGATGCCGGTCTGGCCAAGCGCTTGCCCTATGGCGATGCCATCCGCACCCGCATTTCCTCGCAATGCTTGAAGCGCCATTGGCGCGTGGCCGATGATGCCTTTGCGCTCAAGAACCTGGATGTGCCCATGGCGGTGCGTTCGCGCGAAACCCCGCGCCTGATCAAAGAACGCTTGCAAGCCGCAGGCGTGACTGAACCGCTGGCACAAATTGCCGTCGAGGGCTTGCGTGCGGCAGGCTTGGTGGACAAAGCCAAAGACCTCAAAGGCAAGGATGCCCTGGAGACGGGCCAAGCCGTACTACTGGGCTACGCTGAAATCGAATATTTGGTACAGCGCTGCGCCACGCTAGCTGCCGAGCACACCGAAGAAAAAGCACTGAAAGCTGCTATTGCTAGCTTCTTAAAGGAAGAGAAGAAAAACCTTGAGGCCCTGCGCCTGGGCAGTGGCCTAGAGTCGGCCCTGTTTGGCCGCATGGTCACATCGGACGTGCTCGCCAGCCGCGATGCGGCCGTCTATGTGGCGCACGCCTTTACGGTGCATGAGGCGCAGGTGGAAAACGACTACTTCACCGTCGTCGATGACCTGCTGCGCGACGCGGGCGAAGTTGGCTCCGCCGGTATTTTTGACACTGAGCTGGCCAGTGGCCTGTACTACGGCTATGTGGTGGTAGATGTGCCTCAATTGGTAGCCAATCTTGAAG
>CAZMMM010000449.1:0-346 GCA_964567385.1 uncultured Comamonas sp. | reverse complement strand
ACCGACTGGGCCACCATCACTCCCGAGCAACGCGCCCTGGCAGGCCGCGTGGTGCAAAGCCTGCTGCACCTGGTGGCCACCGTCAGCCCCGGGGCCAAGCGCGGCTCCACCGCCCCGTTCGAGTGGGCCAAATTCATGCTGCTGGAGGCAGGGGACTGGCAGCCACGCAGCCTGGCTGGAGCGTTTCACAGTGCGCTGTCCACACGCCAGCCGCAGCTGCGCCAAACGGCGGTGCAGTCTTTGGCGGATGAAATTCAGCGCCTGGATGCCGCCTATGGTGCCCCGCTGGCGCGGCGTTTTTTGGCTGTTGATGACGTTGCCATCCCCGGTGCACAGCGGCTGTCGC
>CAZMMM010000448.1:0-1847 GCA_964567385.1 uncultured Comamonas sp. | reverse complement strand
ACTACATCACCGGCTTGGTCAGCTACTTAGCTAAAGGAGCACAGGGCCTGGGCTGGCCGCTTTCGCCCGAGCTGTCATCAGCACTGGCAATTCCTGTGGTGGCATTTTCTGTGTGGTGGTCGCTGCGGCGCTTGCACCATAAACTGTTTGGACGTTGATTAGGCGTTGATTAGGCGTTGATTTTTTAGATTTTTTGAAGGAGAAAACCACCATGGATTTAGGTATTGCAGGCAAATGGGCGCTGGTATGCGCCGCAAGCAAAGGTTTGGGGCGCGGCTGCGCACAGGCGCTGGTGGGTGAGGGCGTGAATGTGGTGCTCAATGCCCGCAGCGAAGCACCTTTGCAGGAAACCGCCGCGCAACTGCGCCAAGTCGCTGCCGCCTGGGCGGAAAAAACGGGTGGCACAGCCCCCCAAGTGCTGCCCGTAGCGGCCGACATCACCACCGAGGCCGGGCGCAACGCCGTACTTAGCGCCGCAGGCGGCCCCGGTGCCGCGTTTGATATTTTGGTGAATAACGCCGGCGGCCCCCCACCCGGCGACTTCCGCGACTGGCAGCGCGAGCAGTGGATTGCCGCTGTTGATGCCAATATGCTCACCCCCATCACTTTGCTGCAAGCGGTGATTGACGGCATGACCGAACGTGGCTTTGGCCGCATCATCAACATCACCTCCAGCGCGGTGAAAGCGCCGATTGATATTCTGGGTCTGTCCAACGGCGCACGCAGTGGCTTGACCGGCTTTATCGCAGGCGTAGCGCGTTCGCCCGAGATTGCCTCGCGCGGCGTAACCATCAACAACCTGCTGCCCGGTAAGTTTGACACCGACCGCCTGCAAGCCACCTTTGTGGGCACAGCCGACAAAACCGGCCAAAGCGCAGCCGATGTACGCCAGCAGCAGCAAGACCAAGTGCCTGCCCAGCGCTTTGGCACGCCTGAAGAGTTTGGCGCGATTTGCGCCTTCCTGTGCAGCCAGCAGGCGGGCTACATCACCGGCCAGAACATCATGCCCGACGGTGGCCTGTTCCCAGGAGCGTATTAAATTGCCAAGCGAATCATCCAAGCCACTAAAAAATGTGGTGATTTTGATTTCCGGTGGCGGCTCCAATATGGCCGCCATCGTCCGCGCTGCCCAGCAAGGGCAGTGGCAGCAGCGCCACGGCATCCGCATGGCTGCCGTCATCAGCAACCGTGCTGATGCCAAGGGCTTGCAATTTGCCCAGGAAAACGGCATTGCCACCGCCGTGCTAGACCACAAAGCCTTCCCCAGCCGCGAAGCCTTTGATGCCGAGCTAGCCCAAGTCATTGAGCAGCACCAGCCCGCGCTAGTGGTGCTGGCGGGCTTTATGCGCATTCTTACCCCAGGGTTTGTGGCGCAGTTTGCCGGGCGGTTGCTCAATATCCACCCCTCGCTGCTGCCTGCGTTTACGGGGCTGCATACCCACCAGCGGGCACTGGATGCGGGCTGCCGCTTTGCTGGTTGCACCGTGCATGAAGTCACTGCCGAGCTGGATGTGGGACCCATTCTGGAGCAGGCAGTTGTCCCTGTTCTGGCGGGCGATAGTGCCGACAGCCTGGCCGCCCGGGTGCTGACGCAAGAGCACATCATCTACCCGCGTGCGGTGTTGAATTTTTTGACAGGCTAACTATGTGTGCACAAATGGCGCACAAATGATGCACAATCAGCCATTCCTTATAGAAAAGGAGGCCGTTATGACCACCCTCACCAAAGACACGCGTTTGCATATCCGATGCGACCAGGAAATACGCCACTTGCTGAATAAGGCTGCCTCGTATGCGCACATGAGCGTTTCAGAGTTTGTACTCAAAAATGCAGTTGAGCAGGCGCA
>CAZMMM010000447.1:0-1854 GCA_964567385.1 uncultured Comamonas sp. | reverse complement strand
GTGCCTGCCCGATGTGCAAGCCACCACCGCCTGGGGCTTTGCCCGCATCCCGGACATCCTGATCTGTCGAGGGGATCCAGACCGTCAAAAGCGGCATTGCGGCTTGCGCTGCCAGGTGATAGCGCTCGCTGGGCAGCAAAAATCCACTGCGGGCTTTGGGTGAAATGCCCTTGAACATGCCAATATCGTGAATCGAAAACCCTGGCGCACTCTTGCCGCGTGACCAGCGGGCAATGCGGTAGAGAAAAGTGGAAAAAAGCCGGTCGAGTTCTTTGTCCGCAACCGACTCCCATGCTTCAACCACGGCCGCTTGCATCGCCGCCGACTCGCCTTGCATCTCCCGCAGGTGGTAGGCCTTGAGCAGATCGTGGGGGGCCAGTGGCTTGCCCCGGTAATTTTGGGAGTCGAACACCCGAAAGGCCTCATCCACATCGTCGGTCACGATGCGCACCAACTGGCAGCGGGTTTGGATGAAAACGAGCAGTTCCTTTTTTGTTTCCAGTCGTGCCAATTTCTGTTCAAGGGCTTGCCAAACCAGTTTGACGGGATTGTTCTCGGCCACCTTGTCTAGCGCTAGGGTGTTGTCGGATTGAAGGATGGCAAAAATCATCTTCAAGGTCAGCAGCCTTTGCTGGCCATCGACCACATCCAGGCAGTCCTCACGCACATGGAGAATAACCGCGCCCAGCACATAAGGCGCTTGTGCCTTGCCGCTCTGTGCCTCGCGCAGGTCATCGAGCAATTGCAAGGCGGTGGCGGGTTTCCAGCTGTAGGGGCGCTGGTATTCGGGGATGCGCAGGTTTTGCGCCAGCAGTGCGCCGACGCTGATGGCGCTGACGCCATTGGCTTGGATGGCCATGGGGTTGCCCTTATGTTTTAAATACTATTGTTTTACTCGAAGTGATTTTTTACCGATCTGCTGGGCGGCTCACACAAACCCCATGGCTGCCTTCGCGTCCTTCTTGAGCGCGCATGATGCGTCGCAGGAAATCTGCTACAAAAAATAAATGGGTAGGCAGGTGTGCAATCAAGGTAGAAACCCTCGCCCAATAAGCCCTCTGCACTATCACAAAGATATCGACTTCGGTGCGCCTGGGCGAGGGGGTGCTTAACCCAATCGGGCGATCTGCTCCTGGATGCGCGCTAGCGTGTTGCCGAAGTCGGCGACGCGTTTTTGCTCTTGCTCAATCACGGCGGGCGGGGCTTTGCTGACGAAGGCTTGGTTATTCAGCTTGCCTTGGGCTTTGGCAATTTCACCTTGCAGGCGGGCTACCTCTTTGGCAAGGCGGGCTTTTTCTGCGGCTACGTCAATTTCTACAAACAAGGCCAGGCGGGCGCTACCGACCACGTTGACGGGGGCGTTTTGCGCGGCTTGCTCCCAGGTGGAGGCATTGTCAAAGACTTGCACTTCGCTGAGTTTGGCCAGGTTTTGCAGCACGGCGGCATTGGTGCGCAGGAATTGGGCCTCTTGCGTGGTTTCAGCCAAGGCTATGAGGGGCAGGCGTTGGGCGGGGGAAACGCCCATTTCGCCGCGCAGGGTGCGGCAGGCATCTACTGTGGCTTGGATGCGCGCTACGTATTGCTCGGCGGCTTCGTCGATTTTGTTGGGCTGGGCCTGGGGGTAGGGGGCAATGGCAATAGAGGGGCCAGTGCGGTCGGCCAGGGGGGCAACGACTTGCCACAGCGCTTCTGTCACAAAGGGGATGATGGGGTGCGCCAGGCGCAAAATGGTTTCTAAGCTGCGAATCAGCGTGCGGCGGGTGGCGCGTTGTTGGGCGGGGTTGCCCGTTTGGATTTGTACTTTGGCAATTTCCAGATACCAATCGCAAAACTCGTTCCAGACAAAGTCGTAAA
>CAZMMM010000446.1:0-1876 GCA_964567385.1 uncultured Comamonas sp. | reverse complement strand
AAGCAGCTACGCGCAACCAAAGGGTTAACGCAGGAAGACTTGGCAGACCGCTGCCAGATGTTCCGCACTTATTTAAGCCGTATCGAGTCGGGTCAGGCCAATCCAACACTGACCATGCTGTATGACTTGGCACTGGGTCTGGAGGTATCTGTGCAAGAGCTGCTAGCCATCCCCTCAGACCTAGAGAGCGCACCCAAAAAAGTACGCGCTTCCACCCCCATATCACGTGGCAGGGTTCGGGCCTAAACATGACAAAAACAGCGCTGAAGTTTGCATAAACGGCTCAGTTTGTTACCCTTGGCCCCGTGGGCGCGATAGTCGCCCTCTTTTTCTTAGGGCAAAACCTGCCCTTTTTTTATTGTTTTAAACAAGGAGTCACCATGGACTTTCAAGCCTTTTCTGGCGCACTCCAACAAGCACTCGGTGCGCAAATCCCCCAAATTTTGGGAGCGCTTGCCATTTTGGTTGTTGGATGGTTAATCGCCGTCATCGCCCGCGCAGGGGTACGCCGCGTACTGGGCATGCTGCGCCTGAACCAGCGCATTAGCGAAAGCACCAACACCAAGGTCAATGTCGAGCACCCCGCCGCCACCGCCGTGTTCTGGCTGGTGCTGCTGGCTACTTTGGTAGCCGTGCTCAATTCGCTGGATTTAGCCCTGCTGTCTGCCCCCTTTGCCAATATGGTGCAAGACGTGGTGGGCTTTATCCCCCATCTGGTAGCGGGTGCTGTGCTATCGCTGGTTGCCTGGTTGATTGCCACCGTGCTACGCGCCCTGACGGCCAAGGCTCTGGCCGCCACCTCCCTGGACGAGCGCCTGTCTGAAGAAGCTGGCATGGCCCCCATCAGCCAAAGCGCAGGGCAAGTGCTGTTCTGGCTGGTGATTCTGTTCTTCCTGCCTGCGATTTTGGGCGCTCTGCGTCTGGAAGGCGTGCTTGACCCCGTGCGCGACATGCTGGCAGGCATGCTCAACCATGTGCCCAATATCTTTGGCGCGGGTGTGATTGCGGCGGCGGGCTACATCGTCGCCAAGGTGCTGCGTGCGCTAGTGACCAATCTGCTGGCCGCCGCTGGTGCTGACCGCCTGAGTAGCTGCGTCGGCTTGGACAAGCTCAAGTTCTCGCGCCTGGGCGGTACGCTGGTGTTTATTCTGGTCTTCATCCCCAGCCTGATTGCTGCGCTGGATGCACTCAAAGTCAAGGCTATCTCCCAGCCTGCAACCCAGGTGCTGCACCAAGTGCTGCAAGCTGCGCCCCATATTCTGGCCGCCGCCATCATCCTGACGCTGACCTGGTACGTGGCACGCTTTGCCGCCAACCTGCTCTCGCGCCTGCTGGAAAGCGCTGGCTTTGACGGCCTGCCCGCCAAGCTGGGCATGGAGCATGCACTGACGGGCGCTAGCAGCCCCTCCAAACTGGTGGGCAAGGTGGTAGTGTTCTTTGCCATGCTGTTTGGCACGGTAGAAGCCGCCAGCCAACTGGGCTTTGGCCAGGTGAGCGATGTAGTGACCACCTTCATCAACTTTGGTGGCGACATTCTGCTGGGCAGCGCCATCTTGGTGGTGGGCTTCTGGCTGTCTGGCGTGGCAGCGGCTGCCATTCGCCGCGCCAGCCCCGAAGGTGGAGCGCTGATTGCCAACGTGGCACGCTTTGCCATTTTGGGCTTGGTCATGGCTATGGGCCTGCGCGCCATGGGCATTGCCAACGAGATTGTGCAACTGGCCTTTGGCCTGACCCTGGGCTCCGTTGCCGTCGCTGTTGCCCTAGCCTTTGGCCTGGGTGGCCGTGAAGCCGCTGGCAAGCTGCTGGAGCACTGGGTGAGCAAGGTGCTGCGCAAGGATTAAGACACTGCTCAAACACTGATAGAAAACAGCCTCTT
>CAZMMM010000445.1:0-1882 GCA_964567385.1 uncultured Comamonas sp. | reverse complement strand
CTGCCCAGCCCGTACTCCCGGCTGATGCGCCCGCCGCCGTTGATGATGCGTTGCAGAAAGGCCTGCATGATGAGCTGCGGAGCGGCTTCTTTGTAGCTAAAGCCTTCGCTCCAAATGTCCGAATGCTCGCGGAAGAACTGCTGGAAAGCCACCAACAGCTTGGGCATATCCAGCCTGTGCTCAGGCGTGATGTACCAGCTCTGTTCCTGATTGGCGATATAGCTTTGCGTCACCCAAGTCAGTTCACGCGGAATCACTTCCTGATAGATGCGGTTGCTGATGCGCACCGAGGGGCGGGTAACGATGAGGCCCAGGTCGGCCACGTACTGCACATCGTCGGGCTTGACTTCAGCGGGGCGTAGTTCGTCCTTGCTGCCGATGATGGCGCTTAAAACACTATGCACCCGTGGTTCGCGCAGCTTGTCACTCAACTGATCCAGGTGCGTGGCGCGGGAGTAAATCAGCCGCTCACGGGCCTGCTGGTAATCAATCAGCGTAATCGGGCGAGTGCGGTCACGGGCGGCTTTGTTTTCCCAAGTCACTTCGTGGCCCAGGGCGTTGACTAGCCAAGGCTGGCCTTCGGTGTCGAGCCATAGGGCCGGGAAGATGGCTTCTTCAAACACCTGCCCTGTGGCTTCGGTGTGCTGTCGCCACAAGGCTTCGGTTTCTGGCTGGGTGAAGTTGCCCATGCGCAAGGATTTGGCCTTGATGTTGAAGGCGCTGCCGCCGGTGATGACTTGTGCGCCCTCTTGCTCCATGCGGTAATCACGCACATCGCGCACGCCGCACAGCACAATGGATTGGGGGAAAAACTCAGGCCGCTGGGCGTAGCCTGCACGAATCTGGCGCAACAAAGAAATCAGCGTATCGCCCACCAGCGCGTCCACCTCATCGAGCAGCAGTACCGTGGGTTTGTCCGACAGGCTGGCCCAATGCTCCAGCACCCCGGTGAGCAGGTGCTGGGCGTTCATTTGGTGTTTGTGCTGGTAGTACCAATCCGACAGCGCCTGCTGCTGGAGGTAGCGCCTTACCGAAGCCACAATGGCATCACAGGCGGCAGGAATGCCCTGCGTTTCATCCCCCCGCGCTGCTTGTGCGCCTTCGATGTTGGCGTAGGCGCAGGCGTAGCGCCCGCTGGCGTTCAGCGCTTTCATCATGGCTAGCAGCGTGGTCGTCTTACCCGTCTGGCGCGGGGCGTGCAGCACGAAGTAGCGCTGGGAGGCAACCAGATGCTCAATCTCTTGCCAATCCAGGCGCTGAAGGGGGTCAAGTAAATAGTGCAAATCGGCCTTGGTCGGCCCGGCGGTGTTGAAGAATTTTTCCATACCAAGCATTCTCGCAGGTCTGTGGCGCAATGCCTTTAGCTAGCAGCGCCCATAAAAAACCCCGCCAAAGGAGGCGGGGTTTTTGTTTTATAGGGCTTGCGCCCTATGGCCTAGCGATCAGCCACGCTGACGGGCATGGCGGCGGGCGGCAAAGCCCATGATACCGAAGGCCAGCAGCAACAGTGCCAGTGGGTTGTCCACGGGGATGCTGGCAGGATCGGGTGCCTTGGGCGGCTGCACAGGTGTAGGTTTAGGACCTTCACCTTCAGCAGCATCCGGGTCGGGGCGACCCAGTGGGCCAGCGGGGTCTGCTGGGTCAACACCTTCGGGCGGAGTGACTACGGGAGCCTGTGGGTTCTCTGGGTCAATGGGGCCAATCGTCAGATCGGTCACATTGCCAGTTTCACCGCTCAGGGTAACTTCCTCAGTCACAGGGTTGCCGTTTGCGTCAAGCACGGGGTTGCCGTTGCCATCGACCACGACAGTCGTTGCCTCAAAGCTGGCTTCGCCTTGGTTTTCCACTTCTTTAGTGTTGGCCGGAACCTTCACGTCAAACT
>CAZMMM010000444.1:0-1899 GCA_964567385.1 uncultured Comamonas sp. | reverse complement strand
CCGCCGTGGCCGTGGGCTTTGCCCTGGCCGTGGTGCTGCCCAATGCAGGCAATATCGGCGGTGGTGGCTTTATGTTGGCGCACCACGCGGCCAGTGGCCAGACCATTGCACTGGACTTTCGCGAAACCGCGCCCAAAGGGGCGTACCGCGATATGTATTTGGATGCGCAAGGCCAAGTCATCAACGGCCAATCGCTCTACACCCATTACGCCGTGGGTGTGCCGGGCACGGTGGCTGGCCTGACCCATGCCCTAGAGCGCTGGGGCAGCCTGCCGCTGGCGCAGGTCATGCAACCGGCTATCGAGCTGGCCGAGCAAGGCTTTACCGTCAGCCCCACCCTGGCCAAGATGCTGGCGCGTGAGCGCAACACCCTCGCCCCCTGGCCAGCCAGCCAAGCCATCTTCTGGAAGAGCGGCCAGCCCCTGCCCGCAGGTGAGCCACTGGTGCAGAAAGACCTGGCCGCCTCCCTGCGCCTGATTGCTAGCCAAGGCGCAACCGCTTTCTACCAAGGGGAGATTGCCGAAAAAATCGCCGCAGAAATGGCTCCCTACCCCGGCAGCATCACCCGCCAAGACCTGGCCAGCTACCGCGTGATAGAGCGTCAGCCCATCCTGGGGCAATACCGGGGCTATCAGGTGGCCACCATGCCGCCGCCCTCCTCGGGCGGGGTGCATCTGGTGCAAATGCTCAATATGCTGGAGCCGCAACCCCTGGCCGAATGGGGCGCAGGTAGCGCACAAATCCTGCATTACATGACCGAGGCCATGAAGCTGGCCTACGCCGACCGCGCCCACTACCTGGGTGACCCAGACTTTGTGCCCGTACCCGTACAGGGCTTGACCGACAAGCGCTACGCCCAGCAACTAGCCGCCAGCATCCAGCCCCAACAGGCACGCCCGGCGCAGCAGATTCGCCCCGGCCAGCCCCAGCCCTATGAAAGCGGCCAGACCACCCACTTTAGCGTGGTAGATGGCGCAGGCAATGCCGTAGCCGTCACCTACACCCTGAACACCAATATGGGCAGCGGCATCGTCGCCCAAGGCACGGGCATTTTGCTGAATAACGAAATGGATGACTTTGCTGCCAAGCCCGGCATAGCCAACGCCTACGGCCTGGTCGGTGGCGAGGCCAATGCCGTTGCCGCTGGCAAGCGCCCCCTGTCTTCCATGACCCCCACCGTTGTGTTGCGGGACGGCAAGCCCGTACTGGTTACCGGCAGCCCTGGGGGGCCACGCATCATCACCACCGTGCTGCAAACCCTGGTCAATAGCCTGGACCACGGCATGAACCCAGCGCAAGCAGCCGCCCAGCCGCGCTTTCACCACCAATGGATGCCCGATGAGCTGCGCCTGGAGCAAGGCTTCTCGCCCGACACCATCAGCCTGCTGCACCAGCGCGGTCATAACTTAGCCATCAAACCAGCCATGGGGCGCACCCAGACGATTGAGGTGCGCGGCGGCCTGCTCTACGGCGCATCCGACCCGCGCAATCCTGATGGGCAAACGCTGGGGTATTAAGGCAGATTGCAAGGCATGGCCTACCCCCCGCTTGCCCTTTAGCAGCCATGGGCTTCCTGTTGTCGTTTCAAGGACAAAAAAAGGTTCTGAGGTAAGCTCAAGCGTTGTATTTTTCAGTAGCTGCCCAAAGGGTGAACGAAGGCAGCTACCTTGCTTTTCTTTCGTTTCCATTTCTTTAGTTTCAGGCTATGACCCAAGAACTCTCCCCCGCTGAAATCGCCCTGCGCGATGCCGCCCGCGACTACCACTGCAACCCCAGCAAGGGCAAACTGAGTTTGAGTGGTGTGCGTGTGCTGATATTTCTTCCCTGGACCTTCATTAACCGTGACTTTATCATGAAAGTCTGTTCCTTCAGGTTATGGCTGAGGGGCAGGTAGTCATA
>CAZMMM010000443.1:0-1902 GCA_964567385.1 uncultured Comamonas sp. | reverse complement strand
TAGGTGACTTGCCCCCCGCGATTGGTCGCAACGATGGGGATGCTGCCTGCGTTGAGCACATGCTCTGCCTTGCCTGCTAGCCCTTGGGTGAAGGTGGCGGGGTGCTCGCACAGCCACAGCTGGTCAGTGGTGGCCTCATCACGCTGGGCCGTAAAGTCTTGCATGGCCTGCAGGCAAGGGGCGTAATCGACCTGGCCTAGCAAGCGCACTTCCGTGGCCATTACAGCACTACCTTGACATCTGGGTGGCCCGTTAGTGCCATATAGAGCTGGTCAAGCTGCTCGCGGCTGGTGGCGGTGATGTGTAAGGTGATACCCAGGTATTTGCCAGTGCTGCTGGGGCGCAGCTCTACAGTGCTGGGGTCAAACAGGGCATCAAACTGCCGCGCAATGGCGGTGACAGCGGGCAGCAGTTCGTCATTTTGCACACCCATGACTTTGATGGGGAAGAGGCAGGGGTACTCAATCAAAGAGTCTTGGCGTACTTGGGCAGACATGGGCAAGCTTGAGAGAAAAGGCGGTCAAAAAAGGTAGTGAATAGGGCATTAGCGCAAGCAGGAAGGCGCAAAGGCGACGGGTTTGAGCGGGCTTGGTGCAGCAAAATAGAGCAGGTGTTGCCTTGCGTTGTCAGTGAAAACACTTAGATTCACTCGGTTATGACGGTTTTTTACTGGGGTTCCTACGTATAATCAGCAGGTTTGGAGCAATTCTAAGGATATCTGTGAGCAAGGAGGTAGGGCATGCAAGCTTGGCCCCATGAGTCAGAATCTGAGGATGAGCAGGAGCAATTCAAGCCCCTAACGCCCCAAGAAGCGCAAGCTTGGCGTCAGCAGTATCAGCCATTATCCCTAGGGTATGTGCTGATAGGACAAGCCCTAGTGGGTGTGCTGGTAACGGCTTTAGCAGCCGCCTTGTTTGGGGTGGGCGCTGCCTGGTCAGCTGCCTATGGCGCGCTGGTGGTGGTGGTGCCAAGTGCTGTCTTTGCGCGTGCTTTGGCACGCAAGGCAAAGGTCAGTGGGGCGGCAGCAGCGGTAACGCGCATGTTTATGTGGGAGCTGGTGAAGTTGCTGCTCTCGGTGGCGTTGCTGGTGCTGGCTCCACGCTTGCTTTCGCAGCTTAACTGGCTGGCCTTGTTGGCGGGCATGGTGCTGGTAAGCAAGACTTATTGGCTGGCTTGGTGGTACCAACGAGCCAAACAACAACGAACAACGGTTTAGTTTTTTGAGGAAAGATTTGTCCGATGGCTGCTGATGCTCACGCCCCAACTGCAAGTGAATATATCCAACACCACTTGCTTCATCTGCAAAATATCAAGCAGAACAGCGTTATTGATTTCTCGGTAGTCAACATCGACTCTGTTTTCTTCAGCGTGTTATGCGGTGCGCTGGGTCTGTTCGTTTTGTGGCTGGGCGCGCGCAAAGCCACTTCGGGCGTGCCAGGCCGCTTCCAGGCTGCCGTGGAGTTTTTGGTTGAAATGGTGGATAACCAAGCCAAAGCCACTATTCGCAGTGCTGAAAGCCGCAAATTTATCGCTCCCTTGGCGCTGACGGTGTTTGTCTGGATTTTCCTGATGAACGCGGTTGACATGCTGCCCGTTGACTTGTTGCCCAAGCTGTGGCAAATCGCCCAAGGCGATGAGCACGCGGTGCTGCGCGCTGTGCCTACGGCTGACCTGTCCACTACGCTGGGCCTGTCCTTTGCGGTGCTGATTCTGTGCTTCTACTACAGCATCAAGATCAAAGGCATGGGCGGTTGGGCGCATGAGCTGGTGACCGCCCCCTTCGGTACCAGCAAAAACCCTGTTTTCTTCCTCTTGCTGGCTGTGGTGAACCTGGCCATGCAAATCATTGAATACGTTGCTAAAACGGTTTCGCACGGTATGCGACTGTTTGGCAATATGTAC
>CAZMMM010000442.1:0-1908 GCA_964567385.1 uncultured Comamonas sp. | reverse complement strand
AGCCAGCAAGGTAATGCGATCGTGCTCTAGGCGGTAGATTTTTTCTGCCCAGCGTGCACCCTCGGGGATATGGGGCAGCAGCTGTTCGTTTTCGATACGGATATGCGCCAGCAGCGCCACCTGCCATTGCTGGTAGAGCTGCTGGGCATGGGCAAAATCTGCGCCCACCACGGCCAGCAGGTGCTCCATCAGCAGGTCTTCAATGGCGGTGTGCTGCTCTTCAAAATAAAGCCGGTGTTTGTTCATCTGCCTAGCCTTATCCCTGGTTTGCTTGCTGGGCTATTTCTTGGGCTATTTCTTGGGCTTTTTTTGCGGCAATCTCGCGCAGCGCGTTGGCAAACACCGCTACCGGCTGGCCGCCTTGCAGCAGATAGCGCCCCTCCACAATAGCGGCGGGCACTGACTGTATGCCTAGCTGCTGGTAATAGGCTTGGCGCTGGCGTATCGCATCGGTGTACTCCTCCCCCTCCAGCACAGCTTGGGCGCGGGTGGTATCCAGCCCTAGCTCGTTCACCAAGCGCAGCAGCAGCGCATGGTCACCAGGGTTTTCTCCGTGGGTGAAGTAGGCGGTGAATAGCGCCTGCTTCAATGCCAGTTGCTGGGCGCTGCTGCCCTCTTCCTGCAACCAGTGCAGCAGGCGGTGGGCGGCAAAGCTGTTATAGGTGTGGGTACGCTCGCCAAAGTGAAAGCCTAGCTCTGCGCCGCGCTGGGCAATCGCGGCCTGGTTTTGCGCTAGCTGCTCGGGGCTAAGGCGGTATTTGCGCCCCAGGTAGGCCAGAATTTCCTCGCCCTGCGGCCCCATATCGGGGTGCAGCTCAAAGGGCTGCATATGCCAGTCCAGCGCAACACCTTCTTGCTCGGCAGCTTGCAGCAAGGCATGCAGGCCAATGGCACACCAGGGGCAAACAATGTCAGAGACAAAATCCACCCGCAGGCTGGGCAGTGAAGCGGGTTGCAAGACTTGGGCGGGCTGTTGTGTGCCCGGGCTGCTCATAAGCGATTCCTTCAAAAAAGATGGCGGGTCCAGCCCGCCATGCCTGCATTCATGCAGAGGTTTGCTTAGTGGTAGCCGTTTACTCCGCCACCGCTGCCGATTGCGCAGCGCTGTCGGCATCGCTATCAGCAGGGTCTGCGGGGTGGATGTCTAGCGCCACATCGCCTTGGCCGTCTTTGGCCTTCTCGTCCCAGTCCACCGTCAGGCGGCCACCTTGCATCAGGCCACCAAACAGCAGCTCGTCGGCCAGGCTGCGGCGGATGGTGTCTTGAATCAGGCGCTGCATGGGGCGAGCGCCCATCAGCGGGTCAAAGCCCTTGGCCGCCAAATGCTTGCGCAGGGCATCGGTAAAGGTGACTTCCACCTTTTTCTCGGCCAGTTGCTGCTCCAGTTGCAGCAGGAATTTATCGACCACGCGCAGAATGACGATTTCATCCAGCGGCTTAAAGCTAACCACTGCATCCAGGCGGTTGCGGAACTCAGGCGTAAACAGGCGCTTGATGTCGGCCATCTCATCACCGGCCTGGCGCTGGGTGGTAAAGCCAATGGTGGCTTTTTGCATGGTTTCTGCACCCGCGTTGGTGGTCATGATGATGATGACATTGCGAAAATCCGCCTTGCGCCCGTTGTTGTCGGTCAGCGTGCCGTCGGGGTGGGCTTTTTCGATTTCATCGAGCAGCAGCACGCAATGCGGCTTTTTGGTGACGGCCTCGGTCAGCAGGCCACCTTGGTCGTAGCCGACATAGCCGGGGGGGGCACCAATCAAGCGGCTGACGGCGTGGCGCTCCATGTATTCCGACATATCAAAGCGCACCAAGTCCACACCCATGATGTAGGCCAGTTGCTTGGCGGCCTCGGTCTTGCCCACGCCGGTGGGGCCGCTGAATAGGAAGCTGCCAATCGGTTTTTCTGGC
>CAZMMM010000441.1:0-1915 GCA_964567385.1 uncultured Comamonas sp. | reverse complement strand
TTGCAGCAAAGGGGCGTGGCCGCGCTCATCCGAGCAATGGGCGAACACGCAGCGCTGCAAGCAGTGCGGGGCTAGGCGGCTAGCCACCAGCACGGCAGCGCTGGCGATAAAGCCATCGACCACAATCAGCCGCCGCTCATGCGCGGCTTGCAACACGCTGCCGACCATGGTGGCAATTTCCAGACCACCCAAGGCGGCCAGCGCCGCGAAAGGGTTGGTAGCCGCCTCATGCAGCGCCAAAGCCTGCGCCAATACAGCAGCTTTGCGCGCTTGGCCTTGGGCATCCAGCCCCGTGCCTGCCCCCACGACGGTTTGCAAGGGCAGACCCGCCAGCCGTGCCACCAGCAAAGCGGCGGCGCTGGTATTGCCTATGCCCATTTCACCCAACAAGATGGCATTGCCGGGCAGGCTTTGCACCAGGGCAGCACCTTGGTGCAGCGCTTGGGCGCATTGCGCCGCCGTCATGGCAGGGGCTTGGCTGCTATCGGCACTGCCCCAGGCCACTTTGCGCAGCAGCAGACCGGGGACGGGGGCAAACGCATGGCAGACACCGCAATCCACCACCGTCTGGGCAATGCCATGCTGACGCGCTAGCACCGACACTGTTGCCCCACCGGCCAAGAAGTTGCCCACCATCTGCGCGGTAACTTCCGGCGGATAAGCCGATACGCCTTGGCGGGCAATGCCATGGTCTGCCGCAAATACCAGCAACTGAGGTTGTTCCAGATGCGGCTGGGTGCTGCCTAGCACCTGGCCTATGGTTTGCGCCAGCGTGGCCATCTGCCCTAAAGCGCCTTGGGGTACGGTTTTGCTGTCGATGCAGCGGCGCAAGGCAGCGGCCAGCGCTGCGTCGTGCAGGTCGGCCACAGCAGGCAAGGGAGGAGGCAAGGGGAAATTCTGGCCCTGCCAATCAGTTGGCCAGGGCAGGAAGGCGGGAGCAGCAGTCACGCTTAAACCGTTTATGCCGTTTAGGCCGTTTAAGCCGTGCCGCCTACAGTCAGGCCATCAATGCGCATGGTGGGCTGGCCGACTCCCACGGGCACGCTTTGGCCTTCTTTGCCGCAAGTGCCTACGCCGCTATCCAGGCGCATGTCGTTACCAATCAGGCTGACCTTTTTCATGCACTCGGGGCCGTTGCCTACCAGGGTCGCGCCTTTAACGGGGTATTGGATTTTGCCGTTCTCCACCCAGAACGCTTGGCTGGCAGAAAACACAAACTTACCGCTGGTGATATCCACCTGCCCGCCGCCAAAGTTGGTGGCGTACAAGCCTTTTTTGATGCTGGCGATGATTTCCTGCGGGTCTTTGTCGCCGCCCAGCATATAGGTGTTGGTCATGCGCGGCAGTGGCAGGCTGGCGTAGCTTTCGCGGCGGCCATTGCCGGTGGGCTTGACCCCCATCAGGCGGGCGTTGAGCGCATCTTGCATATAGCCGACCAGAATGCCGTCCTCAATCAGCACATTGGCCTGGGTGGCCTTGCCTTCATCGTCGATATTGAGCGAGCCACGGCGGTCGGGCAAAGTGCCGTCGTCCAAAATAGTTACGCCCTTGGCGGCCACGCGCTGACCGATGCGGCCACTAAAGGCGCTGGAGCCTTTGCGGTTGAAGTCGCCCTCCAACCCGTGGCCGACGGCCTCGTGCAGCAACACGCCGGGCCAGCCAGGGCCAAGCACCACGGTCATCTCGCCAGCGGGGGCCGGGCGGGCATCCAGGTTGGTGATGGCTTGGCGCACGGCCTCGCCCACATATTCAGCAATCAGTGCATCGTCAAAATAGGCCAGGCCAAAGCGACCACCGCCGCCGGCAGAGCCTATTTTGCCTTTGCCTCGAAGGCGGCCCAGGACACGATTCTGGACATTCTGCGCAGCAAACCGGCTACCGGCCCGGATCTGGCGAACAACCCACTGTTCATTGG
>CAZMMM010000440.1:0-1928 GCA_964567385.1 uncultured Comamonas sp. | reverse complement strand
TGGCCACGCCCTGCCTGCACTGCGCTAGGCAAACGCGAAAAAGCCCCGGAGACGGGGCTTTTTTTATATAGATAATTCTCCCAGTTACAGCCAGCACCATGACAGACAGCATCAACGTTGACCCTGCAGAGCTAGAGAAATTCGCCGCTCTGGCCCATCACTGGTGGAATCCAGACAGTGAGTTCAAGCCCCTGCACATGATTAACCCCCTGCGCCTAGGCTGGATAGAGGGCTTGGCAGGCGGCCTAACAGGCAAGCAAATCCTGGACGTAGGCTGTGGCGGCGGTATTTTGAGCGACTCCATGGCCCGCAAAGGCGCTGAGGTGCTGGGTATTGATTTGGCCACCAAGTCCTTGCGCGTAGCACAATTGCATGCCCTAGAAGCCAACACCCCCCACGTCAGCTACCGCGAAGTTGCCGCTGAAGCTCTGGCCCAAGAGCAGCCTGGGCATTACGACATCGTCACCTGCATGGAAATGCTGGAGCATGTGCCCAACCCCGCCTCTATCGTGCAAGCCTGCACCGACTTGGTAAAGCCCGGGGGCTGGGTATTTTTTTCGACACTTAACCGCAACATCAAATCTTTTGGCTTTGCTATTGTGGCTGCCGAATACATTTTAAAAATGCTGCCCAAAGGCACGCATGAGTACAACAAATTCATCCGTCCCAGTGAATTGGCAGGGTTTTGCCGCCAGGCAGGCCTTGTCGTACACAGCATGCAAGGCTTGCAGCACAACCCCGTTACTGGGCGCTACTGGCTCAATCACGACTGCAGCGTTAACTACCTCATGGCCACGCGCCGCCCTGCCTGAGTTTTGCACTGCCCATGCACCCGACCCCTGCCCCCCAGCGCTTGCAGCCGCCGCACATTGCTGCCGTTTTGTTTGATTTAGACGGCACTTTGCTAGACAGCGCCCCTGACCTGGCCGCAGCGGCCAATGCCATGCGCCAGCTGCGCCAACTGCCCCCTTTGCCCCCAGCCCACTACCGCCCCTTTGTTGGCACGGGTGCGCGTGGCATGCTACGCATTGCCCTGGGGGTGCAAGAAACAGATCCTGACTACCCCACGCTGCGCGAAACCTTCTTTCAAGCGTATGAAGCCCAGATGGGCCAGCATTCCCAGCTGTTTGCGGGCGTAACCACGCTCTTGGCGCATATTGGCCAAAAGGCCTTGCCCTGGGGAATAGTAACGAACAAGATGGAGCGCTTCACCCATCCCATCGTGGCCGCGCAGCCCGCTTTACAAGCCAGCCAAGCCCTGGTGTGTGGCGATACCACCGCCCATATCAAACCCCACCCCGCTCCCTTACTGGCAGCTTCTGAGCAGCTAGGGGTAGCACCCAGCCAGTGCATTTACATTGGCGATGATGAGCGCGATATACAAGCCGCCCGCGCTGCTGGCATGGGCGCGATTGGTGCCAACTATGGCTATCTGGGCCAAGCCCAAAGCGCTGCCCAATGGGGCCCTGATGCGGTAATTGAGCAGCCGCTTGACTTGCTGAGTCTGCTTGGCTTGCATGGGCAAGGGTAATTAGCCTACAATCACCCTTTCGGGGCTGTCCTGGTTTCGACGTGGGTACGGGACCGGAGTGGTGCATGTCGAGCTTGAGTGACGCTCGTAAATCTCCATTCAACAAAAGTAACTGCAAACGACGAACGTTTCGCACTCGCCGCTTAAATCCGGTGAGCCTTGCAACAGCACGCTAATGGGCTGGGCAAGGGGGTAGCAATACCTCCAGGCTGCAAGGGAATTTTCATTAGCTGGCTGGCTATCGGGCTTCTTGGTAGTCAGTAAGATTCAAGGAAGCTGGCTGCCTGCGTAACGTGTGCCTGCGTGACGCAAGCGGTAAGACCCAAAACAGAGCGCTAAACATGTAGATCTGCCCGGCGAAGGCTTGCGGACGCGGGTTCAATTCCCGCCAGCTCCA
>CAZMMM010000439.1:434-1931 GCA_964567385.1 uncultured Comamonas sp. | reverse complement strand
CTGTGCCCTGGCTACCAGCCAAGACCACAAGCGCCTGCAAGACAATGACCAAGGCCCCAATACCGGCGGCATGGGCGCGTATTCGCCCGCCCCCGTGGTTACGGCGGACATCCATGCCCGCGCCATGCGTGAAATCATCCTGCCCACCATGCGCGGCATGGAAAAAGACGGCGTGCCCTTCACCGGTTTTCTGTATGCGGGTTTGATGATTGACGGCCAAGGCCAAGTCAAAACCTTGGAATTCAATACCCGTATGGGCGACCCCGAAACCCAGCCGATTTTGATGCGCCTGAAAAGCGACCTGGTCGAAGTGCTGCTGGCTGCTGTGGAAGAGCGCCTGGACAGCGTAGAGCTGGAATGGGACAGGCGCACCGCCCTGGGCGTAGTGCTGGCCGCTGCGGGCTACCCCGAAGCACCGCGCAAAGGCGATGCCATTACCGGACTGCCCCATGATGCGGATGATGCCGCCGTCTTTCACGCAGGCAGCACCTTGGATGCTCAAGGCCAAGTGCGCACCAGCGGCGGGCGTGTGCTTTGCGTCACCGCTTTGGCCGACAACACCCGCCAAGCGCAGCAACGCGCCTATGACTTGATTCGCCATATCCAGTTTGACGGGATGCAATACCGCCGCGACATTGGCCACCGCGCTATCAAGAACTAGGCAGGGCAAGCGATGAACCAAGCATTGAACGCCGCCCAAGTGCGCGACTATCTACTCGGCCTGCAAGCGCGTATCACCCAGGCGCTGGAAGAGGTGGAGGGTGCAGAAGGCGCACGTTTTATCAGCGATGCCTGGCACAAGGGCGCTGAAGAGCGCCTGCAAGGCGATGGCATTACCAAAATCATGGAAGACGGGCGCGTTTTTGAGCGTGCTGGCTGCGGCTTCTCCCATGTGCGCGGGGCGCAGTTGCCGCCTTCTGCCACCCAAGACCGCCCCGAGCTGGCCGGTGCGCCGTTTGAAGCTATGGGTGTTTCCCTGGTGTTTCACCCCGTCAACCCCTATGTGCCCACCGTCCACATGAATGTGCGCATGATTTGCGCCCAGCCCCAGGGCAAAGACGCAGTGTGCTGGTTTGGCGGCGGTATGGACTTGACCCCCATTTACGGCTTTGAGGAAGATGCCCAGCACTTTCACCGCACCTGCCGCGATAGCCTGGTTCCCTTTGGGGCAGACCTCTACCCACGCTTTAAGACTTGGTGTGATGAGTATTTCTACCTCAAGCACCGCGATGAGCAGCGCGGCATTGGCGGCATCTTCTTTGATGATTTTGCCGAGCTAGGCCAGCAGCAAAGTTTTGCCATGCTGCAAAGCGTGGGCGATGCCTTCTTGGGCGCTTACCTGCCGATTGTGGAAAAACGCCAAGCCATGCCCTATGGCGAGCAACAGGTAGCCTTCCAGCGCTATCGCCGTGGCCGCTATGTGGAGTTCAACCTGGTGTGGGACCGTGGTACGCACTTTGGCCTGCAATCGGGCGGGCGTACAGAATCCATTCTGCT
>CAZMMM010000439.1:0-424 GCA_964567385.1 uncultured Comamonas sp. | reverse complement strand
AATGGAGCTACCAGCGCCAAGACCCGGCAGGCAGCCCCGAGGCACAGCTGACCGAGCAATTTCTGGTGCGCCGTGACTGGGTTTAAGCCCGCTTTTACTATTCACCAGCCCCGCCAACGCATGTTTGCCCTGGCGGGGCTTTTTTCACCCCTACCCCAAACAGCATGAATACCACCACCACCGATAGCGCCACCACCGACAGCGCTGCTAAAAGAGCCTTAACCAAACTACAACGTGCCATTGTGGATGGCCTGGAAAACGCCAAAGCCCAGGACATTCGCGTTTTTAACACCGAGCACCTCACTGCCTTGTTTGAGCGTGTGCTGGTTGCTAGCGGCAGCTCTGGCCGCCAAACACGTGCCATTGCATCGAGCGTGCGCGAGGCCATCAAGCAAGCCGGTTTTGAAGTGCCGCGCCACGAGGG
>CAZMMM010000438.1:0-1934 GCA_964567385.1 uncultured Comamonas sp. | reverse complement strand
TCATGATGGGGCGCAGGGTGGCAAGTTTGGCGGCGTAGCGGCCGTCCAGCGGAGAGATGGCGGTAAGGGCAGTCAGATTCATGGGGAGCGATTGTAAAAGGGAAGGGCGGATGGCTTAGAGCAGGGCCAGCAGTCGGTCTACAGAGATGCGTACACGCAGGTCTTTGGGGGCAACGGTGGCGGTGATTTTGTGGCGCGCAAAACTGGTGTCGCGTGAGGAGGGGTCGCAAGGCATGCCCTGGGCGTTCAAAAACACCGACACCCGAGGCGTAGCCGCGTGGTTGCTGCGGCGGGTGACGATGCCCACCTCTTGGCTGGCCAGGCGTACCCAGGTGCCTGGGGGGTAAATGCCCAGGGTTTTAACCAAGGCGGCACCTGTTTCATCCACGGCTTTGGTTTCGTCGTAGTAGCAGGTTTGCATGGCTGAGGTGACGGACAGCGCCGGCCTATCGGCCCTAGGTGCAATCTGCGCACCAAAAATATCAGCACGCTGAATCAGGCGGGCCATCTGGCGGCCCAGTGGTTTTTCTGCCAGCGGGCCAGGGTCGCGGTAGTGGTGGTATTGCACAGCCTGCGCCCAGGTGGAGTCGCTAATACCCAGTTGCTTGCCAATTTCCACCGAGCGGTCGGAGTGCTGGTCAATGGCTTTGGCCTGCTCTGCGGTTAAGGGGCTGCCTTGTACGGCCAGCTGGTCTTGCAGGGCGGTCATGCCCAGATTCATGCCCATGGCAGCGCGCCCCAGGGTGCGGATGTGGTCGGCTGGCCAGAGCAGGGTTTCGCGCGCCACCAGGGTGCAAATCACCGTCACCAGCATGCTGTGCGTGGCGCTGTAGTAGCGCAGCTCTTGGGCAGACAGGTGAATCAGCGCCAGCAGGGCGGCATCAGGGTTTTTCTGGCTGTAGTTGAGCAGGGCGGTCAGTAGCCGCTCAAAACGCGGGGTAAAGGTGCTGGGGTCTGGGGTGTGGAGCAGCTGCGTCCAGCGCCATTGCCAGTCTTCCCAGTTGGGGTGGTTGTCCACCAAGTCTTCAGGTGGAGGGGCAATATTGACCTGAAAGGCCATTTTGGCAATTTTGCCCAGTGGCTTGTCTGCCTGAATCATGGATTCGAGCTGGGCCAGATAGCTGCGGTAGCTCTCGCCGGACTCGTCGGTATCGACGTACAGCACCTGCCCGCGTGAGAGCAGGGCTTGCAAGTCTTCTTTGGAATGGATGATGAAGCCACGGTGGGCCAGCAGCATGCCGCCTACACCGCGCAGGGCAAAGGGCAGGGGGTGGCCAAAGGGGATGGAACCAATGTCTAGCTCAACTAAATGCATGGCTTATTCAATAGTAAAAACGCAGTGCCATAGGTGCAGCACCGCATCACGGTAGGGGGCTATGCTAATCGTATCTGCTGGCCCTGCGCTGTCATTCAGGCGTGCCAGGTGTTGCAGGCGGCGCAACTGGCGGTAGGCATGGGCGGCTTGCTGGCCGGTGTTGGCCGGTAGCAAGCCCACTTCTTCAGCACGCAGCAGCAGGGCGATATTGCCCAGATTGCCCAGCAAGCTGGGGTGGTGCTGGGCGTGTAGCAAGAGCAGGTATTGCACGGCAAATTCCGCATCCAACATGCCGCCGGGGCTGTGTTTGAGGTCAAAGCGCCCAGCGGCCACAGGATAGGCCTGGCGCAGGCGTTGGCGCATGTCCAAAATCTCTTGGCGCAGCCCCTGGGGGTTGCGCGGCGCGGTCATCACGGCTTGGCGCACGGCCTCAAAGCGCGGCTCTAAGTCTGGCCGCCCGAGGATGAAGCGGGCGCGTGTCATGGCTTGGTGTTCCCACGTCCAGGCGGTGTTGCTGCCGCGCTGTTGCTGGTAGTCGGCATAGGCGGCAAAGCTGGTCACCAGCAGGCCAGAGTTGCCGTTAGGCCGAAGCTGGGTGTCGATTTCAAACAGGTCGCCC
>CAZMMM010000437.1:856-1949 GCA_964567385.1 uncultured Comamonas sp. | reverse complement strand
ATCCAGGCGCGTTCTTCGGGGGTGAAGCCGCTATTCTTTTGGTTGCCGCGCCAATTCTTCAAGTCTTCCTTGCGGTGGGCGATGTTGATGTCGCCGCACAGAATAAATTCACGCTCGCCCTTCAAACGCATTAGCAGGGGGTGGATATGGTCCAGAAAGCGGAACTTCGCCGCTTGGCGCTCTTCGCTGGAAGAGCCACTGGGAAAGTAGCTGCTGATGATGGACAGCTTGCGCTGCGGCGTATCAAAACGCGCTTCTACATAGCGGCCTTCGGCATCGAATTCGGCACTGCCGCAGCCGACAATCACCTCGCTAGGCTCATGGCGGGTGTAGATGCCTACGCCTGAGTAGCCTTTTTTCTCGGCAAAGTGAAAATAGCCGGGCAAGTCCGCCAGGGTGTCCAGCTTGCCCGCAATATCGCCCTGCTGGGCCTTGAGCTCTTGCACGCAAATACAATCGGGGGCTGTAGTGGCAAGCCACTGTTCCACCCCCTTAGAGGCAGCAGAGCGGATTCCGTTAAGGTTGAGGCTGGTGAGTTTGAAAAGAGATGTATCCATGACAACAGAAAAGACACCAGCTTCAGCGCTGGCGCAAGAGTTTGTGGCGTTTGCCGTTGATGCGGGCGTACTGCGCTTTGGGGAGTTCAAGACCAAGGCGGGGCGTATAAGCCCCTACTTCTTCAACGCAGGCCTGTTTGACGATGGTGCCAAGCTGGCACAACTGGCGCAATTCTATGCAAAAGCCATTTTGGCCAGCGGCATGGAGTTTGATATGGTGTTTGGCCCGGCTTACAAAGGCATTCCTCTGGCTGCTACCGTCGCAGTAGAACTATCCCGCCTGGGCAAAAATGTGCCCTTTGCCTACAACCGTAAAGAAGCCAAAGACCACGGCGAAGGTGGCAGCCTGGTGGGTGCACCATTGGCGGGCAAGGTACTTATTATTGATGATGTGATGAGTGCTGGTACCGCTGCGCGTGAGTCGATTGCCTTGATTAAAGCGGCGGGGGCTACGCCACATGCTGTCTCCATCGCCCTGGATCGCCAGGAAAAAGCCACAGAAAATGGCCAGGATGTGCCTTACAGCGCTGTGCAAT
>CAZMMM010000437.1:0-846 GCA_964567385.1 uncultured Comamonas sp. | reverse complement strand
TGCGCCAGCAGCTGGGCATGCAAGTGTGTGCCATTGCCACCTTGGCTGACTTGCTGGACTACCTGGCTACTCAGGAAACACAGACTGATATGGCCGAGCACCACCAGCGCGTTATCGCCTATCGCCAGCGCTATGGCGTAGACTAAAGGGCCATCAGGCTTTTTTGAGGAATCCATACCATGCGGCCCCTCTCACGTTTCCTGCTCGTGACTTGTGCGCTTGCCCTGCAAGCACCGCTGCCGCATGCTTATGCCCAAAGCGGCCAGAAAAGCCAGGGTGGGGTTTATACCTGTATTGATGGCCATGGCCGGCGGTTGAGCTCAGACCGCCCCATCCCCGAATGCGCTGACCGCGAGCAGCGTGTGCTGGGCAATAGCGGGATAGAGCGCCGTCGCATCGGCCCGGTACTGACCGAGCACGAACGCCAGCAGCAGGCTGAGGCACTGCGCCAGCAACGCATTGAAGAGCGCCGTTTGCGTGACCAGCAACGCCGCGATGAGCTGCTGGTGGAGCGCTTCCCCAACCAAGCGGCCCATGACCGCGAGCGCAGCTCCCAGCTCCAACAGTTTGATGACTTGCAAGCCGTGGCCCGCGCACGCCTGGAAGAGCTGGAAAATGAATACGCCATAGCCCGCAAGGATATGCGCCCCTACTTGGCGGAGCCTGCTACGGCCCCCGGCCCTTTGCGCAATGCCCTGGCAGACGCAGAAAAAAATCTGTCCGTGCACAAGCGCAGCATGGAGGTGAACGAAATCAACCGCCAGCGCGCTATCTTGCGCTTGGATGATGAGCAGCTGCACCTACAGCTGCTGTGGCGCCAAAGGGATGAGGCCGCTGCCGCCGCCG
>CAZMMM010000436.1:0-1950 GCA_964567385.1 uncultured Comamonas sp. | reverse complement strand
ATACCCGGCAAGCCGCGCAATATGGGCTACCCGGCCACTCGCACGACTGGGAGGACTGCCATCTGCACAACGGCCTGCGCCCCCACTTGCATTGCGCCAGCCATAGCCATGGCGATACGCATGACCACGACCACGACCATGACCATAGCCATGATGAACACCACGCACACGGCACGCCCTGGGTGGATATGACCAGCCACCGCTGGGACTTGCGCGGCGAATGGCGCAGCCCCATGCAGGGCATAGAGGCTGTGCGCCTACGCGCCAGCCATACGCGCTACGGGCACGATGAAATTGAAGGCGATGCCATCGCCACCCACTTTCACAACCGCGCCCACGATGTGCGCCTAGAAGTGCAACACGCCCCCCTGGCCGGCTGGCAAGGTGTATGGGGCATAGGCAGCGGCCAACGCCAATTCAGCGCCGAGGGGGAGGAAGCCTACGTGCAGCCCACAGACACCCGCCGCCTAGGCCTGTTTGCCCTGGAAGAGTACCGCTTGGGCGATTGGCGCTTTCAAGCCGCGCTGCGCCACGACCGTCAGCGCATACAAGCCCAGCACACGGGGCAGGAACGCAAGCACCACGGCACATCAGCCTCTTTGGGGGCAGTGTGGCGCTTTGTGCCGGGCTACCAGGCCAGTGCCTCCATCAGCCGTGCCCAGCGTATGCCCAGCGCGGAAGAGCTATACGCCAACGGCCTGCACATGGCCAGCGGCACTTACGAGCTGGGTCAGCACCAACTAGGCAAAGAAACCAGCAACGCCCTAGAGCTGGGGCTGCGCAAAACCAGCGGAGCCACCACTTGGAGCCTGAACGCCTACCACTACCGTATCAAAGGCTATATCTACGGCCAGACGCTGGATGTGGAAGCCAGCACCGGGCTACAGCTGCTGCAATACACCCAGGGGGATGCCCGCTTTAGTGGGCTGGAAGGCCAGGTGCGTCAACAACTCAACCGCCACCTGGGCGTAAGCCTATGGGGGGATGCGGTGCGTGCCAAGCTCACCAACGGCGGCGGCCACCTGCCCCGCATTCCCGCAGCACGTTTGGGCGTGCGCCTGGATGCCTATTGGCAAGGCTGGGAAGGCGCTGCCGAGTGGGTGCAAGTCGCCAGCCAGAACCGCCTGGCCACCTACGAAACCCGCAGCAGCGGCTACGGCATGCTCAACCTCAGCCTGCACAAGGCGGTAGATGGCACGCCCTGGCAGTTCTACCTCAAGGCCGAGAACCTGAATAACCGTCTGGGGCGGGCGCATACCTCCTTCATCAAGCAGGCTGCACCGCTCAAAGGGCGCAATCTCACGGTGGGGCTGCGGGCGCAGTTCTAATCGGGCAGCGTGATTGCAACAAAAAGCCCGTTGCTTACGCAACGGGCTTTTTTACGGTTTCTATCAGAAAGTGTGGATGCTCCCAGCGCTTATCAGCGAATCAGGGGCACACCAGTTTTGCTTTGAATTTCTTCAAATGTCACTTCGGGAGCCAGCTCTACCAGCTTCAAGCCTTCGGGGGTGACATCCATCACGCCCAGGTCGGTAATGATGCGGTCCACCACGCCCACGCCGGTCAGGGGCAATGTGCATTCAGGGATGATTTTCAGGTCGGTTGTGCCGTCTTTCTTGCGGGCGACGTGCTCCATCAGCACAATCACGCGCTTGACACCGGCCACCAAGTCCATCGCGCCGCCCATGCCTTTGACCATCTTGCCGGGAATCATCCAGTTGGCCAGATCGCCCTTGCCACTGACTTGCATCGCCCCAAGAATAGACAAGTTGATTTTGCCGCCACGAATCATGGCAAAACTTTGGTCGGAGCTAAAAATCGACGAGCCTGCCAGCGTAGTTACGGTTTGCTTGCCCGCGTTAATCAGGTCGGCATCCACTTCGTCTTCCGTGGGGAAGGGGCCAATGCCCAGCATGCCGTTTTCCGATTGCAGCCACACCTCTTTATCGC
>CAZMMM010000435.1:0-1951 GCA_964567385.1 uncultured Comamonas sp. | reverse complement strand
AAAGCCCGGTTTCCAAGAGCCGCATGGGAGCCACGCGAGGGGAAGCCGGGTCAAGTTTCGGAAAGCACCGGCATATATTGAACTCGCCTAAGTGATTGATAAACCTGCTGTATCGAGCCTTGGCGTAGTCCAGCGAAATGCCGAGCCAGAGTCATCGTGAAACAAAAAAAGGGGCTTTCAGCCCCTTTTTTAATTGCAATACACGCACACTTCACCATTACTTGGGCTGCAAGTCTGGCAAATCTTCCTCAGGCGTTACCGCATGGTTGCGCACCGCTTGCGCGGGGGCAATACTCTTTTGGCTGCGATTCAGGCGCTTATCAATATCCAAGCCATTTTGGTAGTAGTTTCTATCAACTACCACATCAGCACCGCTAAATGCGATATAGGCGGTGATAAATCCAGCAATCACTACCACCAGAGGGCCGCTGATGATGAGCCATACATGGCCATATTTCCACCAAGGCTTGGATGCTGGCTCCTGGGCCTGGCCCAGAACAGCTTTTGCAGTCATAACTACTCCTATTAACGAGGTACAAGGAATACCGAGCGCTCGGACACTTGTCCCTGGCCACTGGCGGCATCAATATCAAAAACAATGGTGTGCGAGCCTGGTGGCAAGCTGCCATGGGGTATCTGCACACGCACAGGCAGGCCAACAGTCTGGGTAGATAGTACCTCGACGGACTCACCCTCAACCAGTTCAATGCCATCCACGCCATGCACTTTTACGCGATAGAGCTGTCTGGCCTCTGTGGCGTTCATGACTTGCAAGTTGTAAATATTTTCAATCTTGCCGCCTGACACTATACGGGCCAAGGCTGCGCGGTCACGAATCACATTCACCTTCAAAGGCTGGCGCAAGCCCATGCTAATCAGCATGGCTAAGGTCAGACCAATCAATATCGCAGAGTAAATCAACACCCTGGGGCGTAATACACGGCGCAGAATTTGCGGCTTGTCCCACCCCTTGGTGACGGCATTCTGCGTAGTCAGGCGAATCAGGCCACGTGGGTATTGCATATTGTCCATGATGCTGTCGCAGGCATCAATGCACAGGCCACAGCCAATGCATTCATATTGCAGACCATCGCGAATATCAATCCCTACCGGGCAAACCTGCACACACAGCTTGCAGTCAATACAGTCACCCAAGCCCTGGGCTTTGTAATCCACATCTTTCTTACGCGGCCCACGGGATTCACCACGTGCAGGGTCGTAGCTGACAATCAAAGTGTCCTTATCAAACATCGCGCTTTGGAAGCGTGCATAGGGGCACATGTATTTGCACACCTGCTCACGCAGATAGCCAGCGTTGCCATAGGTAGCAAAGCCATAGAACAGCACCCAGAAAACTTGCCAGCTGCCTTGAAACTGCATCAGCTCACCAGCGAGCTGGCGAATCGGCACAAAATAGCCTACAAAGGTAAACCCAGTCCATAAGGCCACCGCAATCCAGAGGAATTGCTTGGTGGATTTCTTCCAGATTTTCTCCCAGGTCCAGCCACTTTTGTCCAGGCGCATGCGCGCACTGCGTTCACCCTCGACCTTGTGCTCAATCCACATGAAGATTTCGGTATAAACCGTCTGTGGACAGCTAAAGCCACACCATAGCCTGCCAGCTACGGCCGTAAATAAAAACAAAGCCAGTGCCGAAATAATCAGCAAGCCAGCCAGATAAATGAAGTCCTGCGGGTATAAAACCAGCCCGAACAGATAAAAGCGCCGTGCCCCTAGGTCAAAGAGAACCATCTGACGCTGCCCCCACTCCAGCCAGGGCAGGCCATAAAACACCAGCTGGGTCAAAAACACCAAAGCCCAGCGCCATTTCATGAAAAACCCACTGATAGAGCGCGGGTACACCTTTTTATGCGCCTCAAACAAGGATGTGGGGTTAGTCTCCTTTTGAATATTTATTTTTCTGGATTTCTTTTTTTCTTCAGAACTCATG
>CAZMMM010000434.1:0-1967 GCA_964567385.1 uncultured Comamonas sp. | reverse complement strand
GGTAGCAGCCCTTGGGGTCGCCAAATCATCATCAAAATCATCACCAGGCCGAAGATCAACATGCGGTATTCCGAGAATTGACGCGCTACCTCGGGCAGGGCAGTCAGCAGCACGGCGGCCACAATCACCCCCAGTTGCGAACCCATGCCGCCCAGTACCACGATGGCTAGAATCAGCGCCGATTCAATAAAGGTGAACGATTCCGGATTGACGATGCCCTGGCGTGCGGCAAAAAACGCACCGCCAAAACCAGCAAACATCGCGCCCAGGGTAAAGGCCGAGAGCTTGATGCTCATGGGGTTCAGCCCCAGCGAGCGGCAGGCGATTTCATCCTCGCGCAGCGCCTCCCAGGCGCGGCCTATGGGCATACGAATCAGGCGGTTGCCAATCAGCAGGGTAATCACGGCCAGCAGCAAAGCCATCAGGTAGAGAAAAATCACCATGTGCATGGAGTTAAAACTCAGGCCAAAGAATTGGTGAAAGGTCTGCGCCCCCTCTACGCTGCTGCGCCGCGCCATCTCCATGCCCAGCACGGTGGGCTTGGGGATGCCAGAGATGCCGTCAGGACCGCCCGTCCAATCCGTCAGGTTGACCAGCAGCAGGCGGATGATTTCCCCAAACCCCAGGGTGACAATCGCCAGGTAATCCCCGCGCAGGCGCAGCACCGGAAAGCCCAGCAAAAAGCCAAACAGCGCCGCCATTGCGCCAGACAGTGGCAGCGCCTGCCAAAAGCTCCAGCCCGCCCAGTGGTAGAGCAGGGCATAGGTATAAGCGCCCACGGCGTAAAAGCCTACAAAGCCCAAATCCAGCAAACCGGCAAAGCCCACCACAATGTTCAGGCCGAGCGCCAGCATGACGTAAATCAGCGCCAGGGTGGCAATATCGACCGCGTTGCGCCCAGCCACAAACGGCCAGGTGGCGGCCAGCAGCAGGGCGGCAAACATCAGCGGTTTGACCCACTGCTGGGGCAGGCGCGGTACTTTGGGCAGGCTCATGGTTTGGGTGCTGCGCAGCAACAAGGGCTTGAGCAGTTGCACCACAAACACGGCCAGGCTGCCCCAGAGCACATAGTGCCAATGCGGCTCCAGCACCAGCTTGCCGCCGCTGCGCTGTAGCCCCAGGCCAAAAATAGGGGTGATGATGAGTGCGGCAAGCACCGCCGCCAGCAAGGCGGGGGTGAAATTGCGAAACAGACGCTGCATGGGGGCGCTCTCCTGTAGGCGGGGGTGTGGTGGATTCAGACTTTTTCAACCTCGGGCTTGCCCAGCAGGCCAGAGGGGCGAAACAGCAAAATCAGCACCAACAGGCTGAAAGCCACAATGTCTTTGTATTCGGACGAGATGTAGGCGGCGGCCAAAGTCTCAGCCACGCCCAGCACCACCCCGCCCAGCATGGCACCGGGAATGCTGCCAATGCCGCCCAGCACGGCAGCGGTAAAGGCTTTAATGCCCGCAATAAAACCAATAAAGGGGTTGAGCTTGCCCACGGCCAGGGCAATCAGCACCCCGCCCACGGCGGCTAGCATTGCGCCCAGCACAAAGGTGAAGGAAATGACGCGGTTGGTATTGATGCCCAGCAGGCTGGCCATGTGCATATCCTGCGAGCAGGCGCGACTGGCACGCCCCATGCGCGAGTGGCGGATGAACAGCGTCAGCGCCACCATCAGCACCACCGTCACCACGATGATGAGCACGCGGGCATAGGGCACAAAAATCTCAAAGCCACCATCACCACCGCCAAAGCGAAACGCGCCGGGCAGCAGGGCAGGCACGGCCATATCGCGTGCGCCTTGACCCAGTGCTACCCAGTTTTGCAGAAAAATCGACATCCCAATGGCCGAAATCAGCGGCACCAAGCGCGGGCTGCCGCGCAGCGGTTTGTAGGCCATTTGCTCCACCGCAAAGCCGTACAAGCCGGTGATGAAGACGGCCACCACCAGCATCAGCCCAATCACCATGAACAGCGGC
>CAZMMM010000433.1:0-1970 GCA_964567385.1 uncultured Comamonas sp. | reverse complement strand
TCACATCCACCCGCAAGCGTTCGAGCTGGCGGGCAATGCGCACTTTTTCATCGCGTGTCATGCTGGCGCCGGGCGATTGCTCGCCATCGCGCAAGGTGGTGTCAAAAATAATCAAACGGTCGGTGCTCATGGTCGTCAATCCTTTATGGCTGGGCTAAAAATGAAAAGGCAGAAAACAAAACAGCCCGTGCGTTCAAGCTACGGGCTGTGTGAGGAGTATTGAGTGATTCGCGTGCGCTACTGCTCCTGCCCGTAGGACATGATGCTTAGTAGTAGCGCTAGGGAAATAACTCTCATGCACGGCACTCTAGCACAATTTATTGGTGCAGGCCGCGCTCATCGGGTTCGTCTTTGGAAATACTAATCATGCTGGTCGGCTGGCCTTTGGCCTTGCGCCATAGGTACACGCCATAGCCGCTCAGGCCGTAGATGGCAAACACCGTAAACAGGACTGATGGTGTGTGGATATTGACCAAGGCAATGCCCAGGGGAATCAGCACAATCGCAGCAAAAGGCACGCTGCGCTTGAGGTTGATGTCCTTGAAGCTGTAGAAAGGCGCGTTGGTCACCATGGTGAGGCCGGCGTACAAGGTCAGGCCAAACATCACCCAGCTCATGGCCTGCCAGGAGATGCTGCCATCCTGCCCGCGCACTACACCGGCATCGTCCATCAGCCAGATAAAGCCCACCACCAAAGCCGCAGCAGCAGGGGAGGGCAGACCTTGAAACCAGCGCTTGTCCACCACGCTTGTATTAACGTTGAACCGGGCCAGGCGCAGCGCTGCGCAAGAGCAGTACACAAAAGCGGCAATCCAGCCCCAGCGCCCCAGACCCTTGAGCGCCCAGATATAGGAGATCAAAGCCGGAGCCACGCCAAAAGACACCATGTCTGACAGCGAGTCCATCTGCTCGCCGAAGGCACTTTGCGTGTTGGTCATGCGTGCCACGCGGCCATCCAGCCCGTCAAACACCATGGCGCACAGCACCCCGTAGGCGGCCAGATCAAAGCGGCCATTCATGGCCATCACAATGGCATAAAAGCCACCAAACAGGGCGGCTAGAGTGAAGAGGTTGGGCAGGATATAAATACCCTTACGCCGTTTGCGCACCATCACCCCATCGGGGGCTGTGCTGGTGCTATCGTCATCTTGCATGCAGAACTTTCTTTTCAAATACTGCCTGCGTTCAAAGTGCTGGGCAGAAAATACCAAAATCTGCCAATTTTACTCACCAAGGAGAGAGCACATGCAAGTTGCTCTCGTGCAAATGTGCAGCACCCCGATGTGGCCGACAACACACTTGGCATGGCGCTGATGTGGTGGTTGTGCCCAGCGCTTCACGCGCCGCCTGTGGTTGCAGGCGGCGTAGGCCATCAACCGCGTCTGCGTGCCACGCCCAGCAGGCCCAGCAGACCGGACAGCAGCATCAGCCCCCAGGTGCCCAGGGTGGGGATGGCGGTGGCAGCAGGTGGGGGTTCGGGTTGCGGCTCAGGCTCGGGCTGTGGCTCAGGTTGTGGCGCGGGCACAATCCCCTCGGGCACAGCCGGGCCGCCGGGGTCTTGAATCTGGCCGTTGGCAGTCAGGTCGTCATCGCCCGCGCCGCCGTCGGTCAGGGTCAGGGTGATGGTGTTGCCGTTGATGCTCGCGCCACTGAACTCGTACCAGTGGTCAGTCGGGTTGGCCGCTGTCTTGCCAAACTTGAAGTACCGCGTGCCCGCAGGCAGGGGCGCGGGATAGGTCAGCACCACGGTGGCGGATGTGCCCGCCTCGCCCTGGGCCAGGGCGAAATTCATCAGGCCATAGGGGAAGGTGACATCAGCGGGCGGGGCACTGGCAGCCGGGGCAGGCTGCACATGGGCCTGGGTGAACACCCAGGAGCCGCTGCCGCCGCCACTGACCTGGGCCGCCAGCTTGTCCGCCATGTCGGGTATCGGGAGATGGACCTCGGTGTTGCCTGGACTATTGTTGTCA
>CAZMMM010000432.1:0-1974 GCA_964567385.1 uncultured Comamonas sp. | reverse complement strand
GCAAGACCATCGAAACCCATCTGAAGCGGGAACTGGCGTTGAATCCGCTGGGCATCAAGGTGTTGTCGCTGTTCTTTCTTGACCGAGTGGCCAACTACCGCGTTTACGATGCTGAAGGTCAGCCAGGGTTGGGCATTTACGGCCAAATCTTTGAAGAGGAATACCTTAAGCTGGCCAAGCATCCGCAGTATAAGTCTTTGTTTGGTGAGCTGGACTGGGATACTCATGTTAGCCAAGTACATGACGGCTATTTTGCTGCCGACCGCAGAGGCGTGGCCAAAGATACCACGGGAAAAACCCAGGATGATGAATCTGCCTATGACTTGATCATGAAGGATAAAGAACGCCTGCTGAGCATGAAAACGCCACTGCGCTTCATCTTTTCACACTCCGCGTTGCGCGAAGGCTGGGACAACCCCAACGTGTTCCAGATTTGCACCCTTAACGATTCGGTTACAACAATCAGAAAACGCCAGGAAATTGGCCGTGGCCTGCGTCTGGCCGTTGACCAGAACGGCGAGCGAGTGCCGGACAACGGCTTTACCATCAATAGCCTGACTGTGGTTGCCAATGAGTCCTATGCCGAGTTTGTCAGCGCTTTGCAGAAAGAAATCGAAGAAGATGACGGCATTCGCTTTGGCGTGATTGAGCAGCATAGCTTTGCCAATATCACGGTTGCCGATGAGCAGGGCGAACTGAGCTACTTGGGCGTGGAGCAGTCCGCACAGTTGTTTGATTATCTAAAGCAGCAAAACTACATCGACAAAAGCGGCAAGGTACAAGACTCGTTAAAAACAGCGCTTAAGCATAACTTGCTACAACTGCCGGATGAGTTTGCAGCAGTTCAGCAACCGGTGGAGCAGGTACTGAAGAAAATTGCCGGCGGTTTGGACGTGAAAGATGCCAAGAAGGAGCACACGGCAACACCAAATAAACAGGTAATTCTGGGTGCTGACTTCAAGGAGCTGTGGGATCGCATCAAGTACAAGACCATCTACCAGGTTGATTTTGATCTGGAAAAACTGATCAAGAGCTGTGCCGATGAGATGCGTGTGATGCTGGTACCCAAGGCCAGATTCACCACTTCAACCGCTACGCTGACAATGGATGAAAGCGGCGTTGGCGTGAAGGACTTACAGGAAGTCAGTGAGCTCTACGATGCCAGCTATGAGCAGATTCCTGATGTGCTCAGCTACCTGCAAAACAAGACCCAGCTTACCCGTAAGACACTGGCCAGAATGCTGGTGGATAGCGGTCGGCTCGCTGACCTGAAAAAGAATCCGCAAAAGTTTATCGAAAACAGCCTGCAAATTATCCAGCGCAAGAAAATGCATGCACTGGTGGATGGCATCAAGTACGAAAAAATCGGTGACCAGGAGTTTTACGCCCAGGAGCTGTTCCTTGAACATGAACTCAAGGGCTACCTGGAGCAGAACATGCAGGAAGCCAATAAGAGCTTGTACAGCCATATCGTCTATGATTCAGACCCCGAGAGCCAGTTTGCCAAAGACTTAGAAAAAAACCCGCATGTGAAGCTGTACAGCAAGCTGCCGGGATGGTTCAAGATCGACACCCCTTTGGGCAGCTACAACCCGGACTGGGCTATCCTGATTGACCGGGACGGTACTGATCGGCTGTACTTTGTGGTGGAAACCAAAAGCACACTATTTACTGATGAACTGCGCTTGGCAGAAAAAAATAAAATCCTCTGCGGTAAAGCACACTTTGCAGCGCTGGATAGCAGCGTCAAGTATGGTGTGGCGAGTAAGGCTGAGCAGCTGGAAAGTTGGTAAGGTCCGTTGGACTTGTCGAGTGCCGAACGGTCTTGTGGAAAGACTTGAAGTAAAGTTGTTACATTTCAGTTGTTGATAACTATAGCTTTTGGGTTGTACTGGTTTGAGGTGAAGATATGGTTAAAGAATATGTTGAGCTGCGTTCTATTGAAAAACAGGGCGGGCTCAATTTCTAAGTGCA
>CAZMMM010000431.1:0-1977 GCA_964567385.1 uncultured Comamonas sp. | reverse complement strand
ATGACACATGACATGAGTAAGAGCACAAGCACCGCACACCTCCCCATCTACCTAGATTACGGCGCAACCACCCCTGTTGACCCGCGTGTGGTGCAGGCCATGCTGGTCTGGCTGGGGGCGCATTTTGGCAACCCGGCCTCGGGCAGCCATGCCTGGGGGCAAGAGGCGGCAGAGGCCGTAGAGCAAGCCCGCGCCCATGTGGCCGACCTTATCGGCGCACAGCCCCGCGACATTGTTTGGACCAGTGGCGCGACTGAATCCATCAACCTGGCGCTCAAAGGCGCTGCCCAGTTCTATCAGGGCAAGGGCAAGCACCTCATCACCCTCAAGACCGAGCACAAAGCCGTGCTGGACACCATGCACGAGCTAGAGCGCCAGGGCTTTGAAGTCAGCTACTTGGATGTGCAGCCCAACGGCCTGCTGGATTTGGCGCAGTTGGAAGCGGCCATTCGCCCGGACACGATTTTGGCTAGCGTGCTGTTTGTCAACAATGAAATTGGCGTGGTGCAAGACGTGGCCGCCATCGGCGCACTGTGCCGCGCCAAGGGCGTACTTCTGCATGTGGATGCCGCCCAGGCCACAGGCCGCGTGCCTATTGACTTGGCCAGCCTGCCCATCGACCTGATGAGCATGACGGCCCACAAAACCTACGGCCCCAAGGGCGTGGGTGCGCTGTATGTGCGCCGCAAGCCCTTGGTGCGCCTGCAAGCCCAAATCCACGGCGGCGGCCATGAGCGCGGAATGCGCTCGGGCACTTTGCCCACCCACCAAATCGTCGGTATGGGCGAAGCGTTTCGCCTAGCCAAGGCACAAATGGCGCAAGACTTGGCACATGCCAGCGCCTTGCAGCAACGCCTATACCAAGGCTTGCAGGGTTTACAGGGCTTGGCGCAAATGCGCATCAATGGCGACCAAAGCCAGCATGTGCCGCAAAACCTCAGCGTCAGCTTTGAGGGCATCCAGGGCGAAGCCTTGATGCAGGGCATTCAAGAGCGGCTGGCGGTTTCCAGCGGCTCGGCCTGCACCTCGGCCAGTCAAGAGCCTAGCCATGTGCTGCTTGCCTTGGGCTTGAGCCACGCGCTGGCGCATAGCAGTTTGCGCATCACCTTCGGGCGCTTCACCACTGAAGCCGAGATTGACCAGGCCATTGCCAGCATTACCCACACCGTTACCCGGCTGCGCCATATCAGCCCGCTGTGCGCGTTAGAACAGACAGAAGAAGCCGCTACTGCTGCTGCCGATATTGCACTGCTTGATATTCCGCCCCGCGTCGGCAGCTTTGCCGCTGATACCTTGGGGCTAGGAGGTGCCCAAGTGGGCACTGCGGACAGCGGAGCCATCATCCGCCTGCAAATCCAAGTGCAGCTTGATAAACAGACTGGCAGCGAGGTGATTGCCCAAGCCCGCTTCAAAGCCTTTGGCTGCCCCGATACCATTGCCACCGCCGCTTGGCTAGCGCAGTGGCTAGAGGGAAAAACCCTAGAGCAGGCCAACGCCTTGAGCAGCACCAACATAGTGCAAGCCCTGGCATTAGCGCCCGTTAAACTCCATTGCGCACTTTTGGCGGAAGATGCGGCAAAGGCCGCCCTAGACAACTACCGCAGCCAGCGCAGCACGACCGCTGCACAATGAGCAACACCATGAATCAGGAGGATCAACAAAAAATGGCTATTACGCTGACCCCCGCCGCCGCCCAACATGTGGCGCAGCACCTAGAGCGCCGAGGCAAAGGCATAGGCGTGCGCCTGGGTGTAAAAACCACCGGCTGCTCTGGCCTGGCCTATCAACTGGATTTTGTAGATGAGCAGCACCCGGATGAGGTGGTTTTTGAAAACCACGGAGTCAAACTCCTGATTGACCCGAAAAATCTGGTCTATATGGACGGCATCGAGCTGGACTATGTGCGCGATGGCCTGAACGAAAGCTTCAAGTTCAACAACCCCAACGAACGCGATCGCTGCGGCTGCGGTGAAAGCT
>CAZMMM010000430.1:0-1989 GCA_964567385.1 uncultured Comamonas sp. | reverse complement strand
CGGATGCAGTCTGGGGGGCTGTGGGCGGGTATCTGGTGCTGTGGCTGGTGTTCTGGGCCTTTAAGTTGGCAACGGGTAAAGAGGGCATGGGCTACGGCGACTTTAAGCTCCTGGCCGCCCTGGGGGCCTGGATGGGCTGGCAGGCTTTGGTGCCGATTATTTTGATGTCGTCTGTCATCGGTGCGGTGGTGGGGATTGGCATGAAGCTCTCTAGCAGCCTGCGCAGCGGTGGCTATATGCCCTTTGGCCCCTTTTTGGCTGGGGCGGGCTTTGTCGTCATGGCCTGGGGGCCGCAGGCGGTGATGCAGACTATTTTGGGCATTCTGGGGCTTTGAGGCATGCAAGCAGCATCTAAAGAAGCCGCCTCTGCGCCAGCCGCAGCGCCTGCATTTCGCTTGGGTTTGACCGGTGGCATTGGTAGCGGCAAAAGCACCGTGGCAGCCATGCTGGCTGAAATGGGTGCCGCCGTGGTGGATGCCGATGCCATTGCCCGCAGCCTAACGGCTGTTGGCGGTGCAGCCATTGCCGAGATTGCCCAAGTATTTGGCGGCCAGGCCATTACCCCTGAAGGGGCGATGAACCGCGACTATATGCGCCAGCTGGTGTTTGAGCAGCCCGCGCAGCGCCAGCGCCTGGAGGCCATTATTCACCCCCTGGTCGCCCAGTTGAGCCAGCAGCAAATGCAGCAAGCGGCAGCGCGTGGTGCGCGGGTGGTGGTGTTTGACATGCCCTTGCTGGTGGAAAATGGCCGCTGGCAGGAGGGCCTGGATGCGGTGCTGGTGGTGGATTGTGAGGAAGCCACCCAGGTGCAGCGCGTGATGCAGCGCAGCGGCTTGAGCGCCAAGGCCGTACAAGCCATTATTGCCGCGCAGGCCAGCCGCGCCCAGCGCCGTGCCGTGGCGGATTGGGTGATAGACAATAACGGCGCTGATTTAGCGGCGCTGCGTAGCCAAGTGCAGGCTGTGGCCAAACAGTTGCCGTTATGATTGCGCCGCTGCCCGTTGGCAGACCTGCCGCTATAGCGCTTTGCACCCTAGGAAAATAATTCAGTGATTCTGTACGAGTACCCATTCAACGAGCGCTTGCGTACTTACTTACGGCTTGAGCAATTGTTTAGCCGTCTGCTGGATTTGATTGCACGGCAAGAACCCATGGATCACCACTTTGCCTTGGTGACCATGTTTGAAATTGCCGAGGTGGCCGCTCGCGCAGACTTGAAGGCCGATGTGCTGCGCGAGCTTGACCGGCAAAAATCCATGTTTGAGCATTGGCGCAACAACCCCGGAATTGTGCAGGACCGCCTGACCCAGATGGTGGAGCAGGTGGAGCTGCGCTCTCAAGCCCTGCGTGCGCAAATGGGCAAAACAGGGCGCACCCTGACCGACTATGAATTGCTGGGCGCGGTGCGTAGCCGCTTGGATATTCCGGGGGGCATCAACTGCTTTGATGTGCCTAGCTATCACTATTGGCTGCATTTGCCGCTGGAGCAGCGCCAAGACGATTTGCGCCGCTGGGGGCAAAGCCTGAAACCCTTGGCAGATGGCCTGTTCCTGCTATTGCGTGTGCTGCGTGAAACCGGCGCGCCACAAACCGTAGTGGCGTTTAAGGGGCACTTTCAGCAGTCTTTGCCGCCTAACAAGTCTTACCAGCTGCTGCGCTTGGGGATTGACCCTGGCTTGGGCTTGGTGCCAGAAATTAGCGGTAACCGCCTCATGGTATCGGTGCGCCTGCACCAGTTTGGCCAAGACGGTGTGACCACCGCCAGCACCCACGACACCCAGCTAGAGCTGGCGCTGTGCATTTAGAGGAGTTTTGCCCATGTCTCAGCCCCACCAAGTTGTTTGCCCCACCTGCGCTGGGCCTAGCGTATTCGCCCCCAGCAATGCCTGGCGCCCTTTTTGCAGCCAGCGCTGCAAGCAGATTGACCTGGGCGCTTGGGCGGCGGAGGAGTTTCGTGTGCCCACCTCGCCCCCGCCTGATGCGCCGCAT
>CAZMMM010000429.1:0-1992 GCA_964567385.1 uncultured Comamonas sp. | reverse complement strand
GTGAGCATGGTGGTCTCGCTCATGCCATAGCGCTCCAAAATCGTGTGGCCGGTGCGCTCTTGCCAGGCCTCGAAGGTATCGAGCAGTAGGGGGGCAGAGCCGCTGACAAACAGCCGCATATGGCGGGCTTGCTCCCAGGTCAGTGCGGGGTCGGCCAGCATGCGCACATACAAAGTGGGCACCCCCATGAAGATGCTGGCCCTGGGCAGGTCGGCAATGACTTTGGCAGGATCAAACTTGCTGTGCCACAGCATGGTGCTGCCGTTGAGCAGAGCGCCATGAATAGCCACAAACAGGCCATGCACGTGGAAGATGGGCAGGGTGTGGATGAGGACATCACCGGGCTGCCAGCCCCAGTAGTCCTTGAGCACCTGGGCGTTAGAGAGGAGGTTGCCATGTGAGAGCATGGCCCCCTTGCTGCGGCCTGTGGTGCCGCTGGTGTACAAAATGGCGGCCAGCTCATCGGGCTGGCGTGTTGCGGGTGTTTGCTCGCTACTATGGGCTGCGGCCTGCTCCATCAAGCTGCCGCTGCCGTCGGCATCTAAGGTAAAAACATGCTTGCTGCCGCTGGTTTGGGCTAGCGGCTCAATCCAGGCCAGATTTGCGCTAGAGCACACCACGACAGCTGGGCGTGCGTTGTCGATGAAGTAGGCCATCTCCCCCTGCTGGTAGGCCGTGTTCAGTGGCAGAAAGACAAAGCCTGCGCGCAAGGTGGCCAGGTAGAGCATGAGTGCCTGCACGGATTTATCTACCTGCACGGCAATGCGTGGGGGCATGCCGTCTGCATCGGGGGCAATGGGCAGGGCTTGCAGCAGGTTGGCTAGGCGGGCGCTGGTTTGCTCTAGCTCGCGCCAGCTATAGCGCTGGCCGCTGTCTGTCTCTATAGCGCAGCCTTCCAAATCCTTGGGAAAGCCTGCGCGCAGGGCGCTGAAAAGGTTGGCATTGGTCATGGCAAAAATCCGTATGGAGGTATCAGACAAAAAAGCTGGTGGGCCAGCAAGCAGGGCAGGTTGGGCTGCCCGTGCCTGGCCTATAGCAATCACTACGCAGAAGGGGGCAGGCTTTGCTCTGCCGTGCGCCGCTTGGCTGGGGCTTGCAAAGTCTGTATGGCTGCGGATTGGGGTATTTGCCCCTGTCCGAGCTGGTGGCGGTACTGCCCCAGGCGGCGCAGGTCATACAGATAGTTGACCATTAGCCCGTAGGACTGGCGCAAGCCTTTGGGGGAGGGGTCGGCCAGCCAGTTCAGGCGCTCTACACGTGCGCCGTTGCCTAGGTGAAAGCGGGCCACAGGGTCTAGAGGAAGACCTTGCTTGTCGAACTCCTGGCCCAGGTACTGGGCCGCCGCCCCCAGTAGCCAGCGTGCGCGGGCGCTAGTGGCGGGGTAGTGGTGTACGGGCTCTAGGGCTTGCAATAGCTCCTGGGTGCTGGGGGGCTGCTCCATCTCTAGCTCTTTGGCAATGGCCAGGCGGGTGCGTGTAGGGGTGGCTTGCCACAGGGCCGCTGCCTGCTGCTGCAACCAGTTGCGCAGGCGCACAATGGGAGAGAGGGTGGCAAACAGCCTGAGCTGCGGAAACTCGGTTTGCAGCTCCTGCACTACGCGCTTGATAAGCTCATCGCCAAAGCTTACGCCTCGCAGCCCTGGCTGAGTGCTGCTGATAGAGTAAAAAATCGCGCAGCTGGCCTTGTGCAGCTCACTGGGGGCGGCTTCTACATCTAGCAGCGGCTCTATGCTGGCGGCCATCTCGCGCAGCAGGGCTACTTCGACAAAAATTAAGGGCTCATCCGGCAGGCGAGGGTGGAAGAAGCCATAGCAGCGGCGGTCATGGTCTAGGCGGTTTTTGGCATCTTCCCAGCTGCGCACGTCATGCACCGCTTCGTAGCGAATCAGCTTTTCTATGAGTGAGGCGGGCGAGTCCCAGCTGATGCGGCGCAGCTCCAGAAAGCCTACATCAAACCAGGTGGAAAACAGCTCTAACAGCTCAGCATCCAGGG
>CAZMMM010000428.1:0-1997 GCA_964567385.1 uncultured Comamonas sp. | reverse complement strand
GCCCGGTGCTAACGCTGCATGGCCGCCAGGATGAATACGGCAGCACGGCTTTTGCCCAGCACATCCATAGCGGTCATGCGCAGGCGGCAGGTTCTGAGCTGGTATTGCTGGACTGCGCCCACCACCCCCATTTTGAGCAGGCAGAGGCCGTGCTGGCCGCCTGCGCAGGCTTTGCTGCCCGTGTGCTGTGAGGGCACTGGCGCTGTAACCAGGCCAAGGGCGTAAGGTGCAAGGCATGTGGCTGGCCGGGCTGGGGGTGCTGTGGTCGCTGTACCTGGTGGTGGTCGCCGTGTGGATTGTGTTGCAAAGGCGCTCGCCGGTCAGCACGATTGGCTGGCTACTGGCGATGGCAGTGCTGCCAGTGCTGGGGCTGGCGGTGTATTACATCTTTGGCCCCAGGCGCTTTCGGCGGCAAAAGGTCAAGCGGGTGCGCAGCAGGCGCAAAGCCCGCTTGCGGCGCAACTGGATTAAGTTGCAAGACCAGGTGCCCAACCCGCCAGAGCGCCTGGGGCAGTTGGTGCAGTTGGCCACAGCCAGCTCCATGCTGCCGCTGTGCAGTGCCCACGAGGCGCAATTGCTGGTCGGCGGCGCAGCCACCTTTGATGCCCTGCTAGCCGCCATTGCCCAGGCCGAGCACCATATCCATCTCGAATACTATATTTTTGAGCCTGACCACACTGGCCAGAGCCTGCTGGCCGCACTCACCGCCCGCGCTGCTGCGGGGGTCGAGGTGCGCTTGCTGGTGGATGCCCTAGGCTCTAAACACCTGGGGCGCAAGCATTACCAGCCGCTCTTGGATGCGGGCGGGCAGGTGGCGCTGTTTCACCCGCCCAAGCTGGGGCGGCGCATTCGCCCGGTGATTAACTTTCGCACCCACCGCAAAATCATGGTGGTTGATGGTGTGTGGGGCTTTACCGGCGGGGTCAATATCACTGACAGCGAAGACAAGCGCCGTAACCCCTTGGCCTACCACGACATCCACTTGCGCCTGCGCGGCGGCATCGTCGGCTGGTTGCAGCAGGTATTTTGGGAGGATTGGGCCTACGCCCTGAATTACCAACGCCATCAGTTGCCGCATAGCTACCAAGCGTATTTTCCGCGCCAGCCTTCGGGTGCTTTGCTGGGGCAGGTGCTGGCCTCGGGGCCCGATAGCAGCTTGGAAGCCATTCACCGCGTACTGCTGGATGCCTGCCATGCCGCCCACCAGCGCCTATGGCTCACCACCCCTTACTTTGTGCCCACCGAGGCGCTGGTGCTGGCCCTGACCAGTGCCGCTCTGCGCGGGGTGGATGTGCGCGTGCTGGTGCCAGAGCGCAGTGATTCGCGCCTGGTCACAGCCGCTGCCCGCTCTTATTTTGACGAGTTGCTAATGCACGGCGTGCGCGTGCTCGAATACCAAGGCCGTATGCTGCACGCCAAAACCTTGTTAGTCGATGACTGGCTAGGCATGGTGGGCACGGCCAATTTTGATAACCGCAGCTTTCGCCTGAACTACGAAGTCTGCGCCCTGATTTACGGCCCCCAGCTCGCCCATGATTTGGCCTTACAGTTTGAGCAAGACAGCCAGCAGGCTCGCAGCGTCCCCTATGGGCGCTTGCAGCCCTTTGCCCAGCGCCTGTTTGATGCCAGCGCCCGCCTGTTCTCCCCCTTGCTTTAATGCGTTTTTATATTTTCTTGCCTTATGACACAGCCCACCTTTTTATGGCACGACTACGAAACCTTCGGTGCCAACCCCCGCCAGGACAGACCCGCGCAGTTCGCCGCCATCCGCACCGATATGCAGCTGCGCCAAATTGGCGAGCCGCTGGTGCTCTACTGCAAGCCCGCCCCTGACTTTCTGCCCAGCCCGCAAGCCTGTTTGATTACCGGCATCACCCCCCAAGAATGCTTGGCCAAGGGTGTAAGCGAAGATGCGTTTGCCCGCCAGATTGAACAAGCCTTTAGCCAGCCCGGGACGATTGGCGCGCGCCAGCTGGGCCTGCGCGGCTTCGAGGGAA
>CAZMMM010000427.1:0-2003 GCA_964567385.1 uncultured Comamonas sp. | reverse complement strand
ACACCTCGCTAACCAGCATTGGCGATGATTTTGAAGAGCGCCAACGCCAGCTCGATGCCATGCAAGAGCAGCAAACCACCATGCTCACGCAAATCCAGCAGCAGCTGGCCAGCCTGCCTGAGTTTGACCCGCGCGAAGTCTCTGAACAACAAGAGCGCGAGCAGCAGGAGCAAAAGCGCCAGCAGTTGCTCAAACTGCTAGCCGAGATTGAAAAGCGCATTAACGAAGAAAACGCGCGCCCCAAAAAACGTTACATCAGCCCCGCCACGCGCGAAGAAGTCTTCGCCGTGTACTACGACACGCTGCGCCGCAAGGTGGAAGACAAAGGCACACAGAATTTTCCCGAGCAAAATGGCCGCAAGCTCTATGGCGACCTGATCATGATTCTGACCGTCAACCACGACGGCCGCATCCTGGATACCGAGGTGGTGCAATCCTCGGGCGACATCACCCTGGATCGTCGCGCCCAAGCCATTGCCTACGCCGCCGGCCCTTATGGCCACTTCACCCCTGCCATGCGCAATCAGGCTGACCAAATTGCTGTAGTCGCCCGCTTCAACTTCACACGCGAGCGCATTTTGCAAACCAATGTGCACTAAGCCTGCACACAGCATGCGGGCCAACAGCTCCAGCGACCCCCAAGCATCTATGACGACGACCACTGCCCCCACCGCCCAGTACTGCGTTTTTGGCCACCCCGTTGCCCATAGCCGCTCACCCTGGATACACCAACGCTTTGCCGCCCTGACCGAGCAGACCATGCACTACGAGGCACAGCTAGCCCCGCTGGACGGCTTTACCGCCAGCCTGCAAGCCTTTGTGGCCCAAGGCGGCCTGGGCTGCAACATTACCGTGCCCTTCAAACACGAAGCTGCTGCCTGCGCCCACAGCCAAAGCCCCCGCGTAGCCCTGGCAGGCGCAGCCAACACCTTGGTTGTGCAAGCCGATGGCCGCCTGCATGCTGACAATACCGACGGCCTGGGCTTGGTGGCCGACATCCAAAGCAACGCCGCCCGCCCCCTGGCAGGCCAGCGCATTCTGCTGCTGGGCGCTGGCGGCGCAGCCGCTGGTGTGCTCGGCCCCTTGCTGGAGCAGCGCCCGCACAGTATCCACATCACCAACCGCACCTTGAGCAAGGCCCAGGCTCTGGTCGATAGCCACAGCGCTTTGGCCCAAAACTGCGCCGTGCCCCTGCAAGCCGCCGCTTTGCCCACCCTGGCTGAAGAAGCTGGCGGCTTTGACATCCTCATCAACGCCACTGCCAGTAGCTTGCAAGGCCAGGCTTTGGACTTGCCCGCAACACTGCTGCGCCCCCAGGCGCTGGCTTACGACATGATGTATGGCCCCGCCGCCCAGGTATTTCTGGACTGGGCCAGCCACCACGGCGCACAGGGGCGCGACGGCCTGGGCATGCTGGTAGAGCAGGCCGCTGCCTCCTTTGCGCTATGGCGTGGCATACAGCCCCCAGCGGCACAGGTGCTGACCGAGCTGCGCCAGCTACTGGCTGACGAAGCAGCCCCAGCCCGATAAGCGCCCCTAAGAGCGTGCCTGCAAACACAGCCCGCCCACAAAAGCGCCGGGGCCACGCCCTCTGGCAATGGCTGCTGTGGGTGCTGCTGGCCGGGCTGATGCTGCAAGTCTTCTTTACCGCCCGCATTGCCTTGATGGCAGCCATCAACCCCGCCTCCACCAGTTTTGAGCGCAGCCAGCTTTGGCAGCGCTGGCAGCCCACAGCCCCCGACACCGCTTGGCAACAGCAATGGGTGGATTACGAGGCTATCTCCCCCGCACTCAAGCAAGCAGTGCTGACGGCGGAAGACGATTTATTCACCCAGCACCAAGGCGTGCACTGGCAAGCCATGCAAAAAGCCTGGCAGCGCAATCAAGCAGCCTTACAAAAAGCAGAGGACGGCAGCGCTGTGCGCCTGCATGGCGGCTCCACCATCACCCAGCAGTTGGCAAAAAACTTGCTGCTCTCTGGCGAGCGCAGCCTGCTACGCAAA
>CAZMMM010000426.1:0-2011 GCA_964567385.1 uncultured Comamonas sp. | reverse complement strand
CTCCTGCTGCGGCTCGGTCGTGATGGCAAAGTCCAGCTCCCCATTGCGCACCCTGGCCAGCAGCTCATCCGACAGGCCTTGGCGCACACCGACGCAAAGCTGCTCTTTTTGCTCTTGCAGCGCAGCCGCCAACTGTGGCAGCAGGCAATGCGCTACCGCCGGCGCTAGGCCCACGGCCACATGGTTTTTTACCCCTTGGCGCAGGGTTTCCACCTCTAACATGGCAGCGCGCAGCTCTGCCAGGGCGGGCTGGGTGCGGCGCAGCAACACCTCGGCAAAGGCCGTGGGTAGCACGCCACGGGCGCGCCGCTCCAGCAGGCGCACATTCAGGTTGCGCTCTAGCTTGGCAATGCTTTTGCTTAGCGCGGGTTGGGTTACGCCAAGAAATTCTGCAGCATGGGCAAAGCTGCCCAGCTCCACAATCTTGGCCAGTTTTTCGATATCAGCAGGGTTGAGCATAGAGGCAAGACTTTACACAGTCCTGCTCACCAGCTGCACCACGGCTCAATAACTGTTCACGCCCTTAGACAAGCTCTCAACCGCCATGCGCTCACGGCGGCGGGTAGCCAGATAGAGGTAGATGCCAATCAGCGCAACAATCACCTGCGTACCAATCAAAGCCGCAAACCCTGCTGCAAAGCCAGCACCAGAGGCTGCATCCCCCGCCGCCACCCGGCTGATGACATAGCCCATGATGGCGGGCATAAAACCTGCTGCCAGGCTGCCTAGCCCGTTGGTCACGCCATAGGCACTGGCAATATGCTCAGGCTTAGAGAAGAACTGCACCGTGCTGGGGAAGCAAGGGCTCATCAAGCCCCAGCAGAAGTTGGCCACCACAATGGCGTAAGCCGTACCATGGCCTGTAGCAGCGTTGATAGCCGCAAGAATCGCCAAGCTCACTCCCACAGCACCAGCCACAAAAATCAGGGGGACATTACGTCTTGGCATCTTGTCAATAAGCAAGCCCCCCACAAACACCGCCACCACAGTGGCATAGGGCGGCAGGGAGGCCAGCAGGCCCATATCACGCATGGACATGCCATGCGCCTCTTTCAGGTATGCCGGCAGCCAGTTGGAGCTGCCCCACAGATAGGCCATGAAGGCGGCGGTCAACAGCGTCATAGCCAGCAGGTGGGGGGTATGCAAAGCCCCTCTGACCATGGCCTGCACCCGTGCCAGCGGCCTGCCAGTTTGCGCCATCTCCGAGGCGGGCATCTTGATGAAGGCCAGCACCAGCGGCAGCCCCAGGCAGATATTGATCAAGCCCAGCACATAAAACGAGTTATCCCAGCTGTAGGTGGCCACCAGATAGGAGACGAAGGGAAAGCCCACCGCCAAGCCCAGCCCTGTGCCCATATTCACCAAAGCATTGGGGCGACCGTTTTCATGGCTTTCAAAATAGGCCTTGATATAGGCCGATGCCAAGGCAAACACCGGCCCTTCTGACAAGCCCAGCAAAATACGCGATGCCAGCAGCATGCCGTAGCTAGTCATCAAGGGCGAGACAAAGGTCACCACCCCCCACAGGCATAGCCCCAGCATGAGGCTGCGACGCACCCCCAGCAAGGCGGCAGCAAACGGGGTGAGTACTACGGACGAGATTCCATAGCCCAGCATGAAGGCTGTGGCCAGCAGCCCCTGCTTGGCGCGATCGGTGGCCTCCAGCCCGATATGCTGCAAAAAATCAATATCGGTGATGAGAACTGCAATATTGATGCGGTCCACATACGAAATGGCAATAAGGAAGAACAGGGTCATCACCCCATACCAGCGGGCGTATCCAGTAGATTGCATAGGAAAAAATGATGAAAAAGCGTGCAGAAAAGCAGCAGCCCCTGTAGGTCAGGGGCTGAATACATCTGTCCGCTCTGCAGGCGGACAATCAGCAAAAGCTGTTTTTGCTTAGAACGTGTTTGAGGCTACACATCCAGCACCAGGCGCGAGCCGGTGCAGCGCGAGACGCAGGTCATCATGGTTTTGCTGGCCTCACGCTCTTTCTTGGAGAGGATGC
>CAZMMM010000425.1:0-2020 GCA_964567385.1 uncultured Comamonas sp. | reverse complement strand
CCATGGCCAATGAGCCTAGCCGCAGCACACAGATTGCCCGCGCTGCCCAGCAATGGTGGAGTCAGCAAGGCTTATAGAAAAATTTTCAGCCCGGCCATGTGGCTCTGGGCTATCACCGAGCACCTCTTTAGCCGGCCTTGGCGCAACCCAAGCGCCGGTTTTTTTTGACTTTTTTCACACTATCCATAAGCATCAGCAACATGACGCAACAACACCCTCCCTCCACTTGGCTGCGCTGGGCCTTTTGGCTCTGCCTGGTCGGCTTTCTGGCCTGGGACTTTGCCCAGTCACCCGCCATTAACTTGCGGCTGGAACCGGCCTTTATCGCCATAGGCTCAGGCCAAAGCAGCAGTGCTGGCCACTGCTCTATGCCTGATTGACCCTCCCACCCTCTGCCATCACGAGAATTGCATGAAACACCACCTCTTCCTGGGCAGCCTGCTCTGCCTGGCGGGCAGCAGTTGGGCAGCAGCGCCCCTGCTCACGCCCCAAGAACTCGCGCCCCTCCTGGAGCAAGCGAACAGTAGCAGCGAGCACCCCCTGCGCGTGATTGATATTCGCGACCCCAAGGAGTTTGCCGCCAACCATATTCCCGGTGCAGTCAGCGCCCCCTACGGCCAATGGCGCGGCCCGGCCAACAACCCTGGCGACTTACCTGCCACAGAAAAGCTGGTTGCCCTGCTGCAAGCGCTGGGGCTGGAAGCCCATAGCCACGCCGTTGTAGTGTCCAGCGGCAAGGACAGCACCGACTTTGGCGCTAGCGCCCGCGTGTACTGGACGCTGAAATCCCTGGGGCTGACGGAGCTTTCCATCGTCAACGGCGGTATGCAGGCCTGGGCAGCAGCGCAATTGCCGCAAACCACAGCAGTCACCGTGATTGCCCCCAGCAGCTATGCACCCAGCTTCAGCAGCGAATGGCTGGTATCGCGTGAAGAGGTACTCACCCACGTACAGCAGCAAGATGCCCACTTGATTGATGCCCGCCCCACCGCGTTTTACGAGGGCGACAAGCAAGCACCTACCGCCAAAATTGCAGGCACACTGCCCGGTGCACAAAGCTTGGACTACAACCAGCTTTTTGCCCCAAAGAGCAGCCTGCTAGACAGCCAGGCCACCCAGACTATGGCCAGCCGCATCGCCCTCACCCCCGAGCAAGACACCGTGGCCTTCTGCAATACCGGCCACTGGGCGGCCACACAGTGGTTTGCCCTGAGTGAGATTGCCGGGCAGCCACGCACCAAGCTGTACGCTGGTTCTATGGTCGATTGGACGCAAGCGCCCGAGCCTCTGCCCACCGCCAACGTCCCCAGCCGGGGCGTGCAAATCGTGCGCTCAATACGCAGCTCGCTGGAGCGGCTTTTCAACTAAGCCCCCCACCCCTTACTCCTGTCATTTAGCTTTTGAAAACTGTCATGAAACGACTACCTTTGGCCGTATTGATTACCGCCTTCGCCATCTGGCTGCTGTGGAGCGTGGCCATGCGCCAGGCCGCGCTGTTTGTAGTGGGCGTGGGCTTGGGCGCTGTGCTGGCGGGTCAACGCTTTGGCTTTACCACCGGCTGGCGCAACCTGATTGAGAAAAAAGACCCCGCCGGCGTATTTGGCCAACTGCTGTTACTGGCGCTGGCCGCCACCTTGGCCATGCCGCTGCTGGGACATTTCCCTGAACTGTCTGCCGCCCTTGGCCCACCTAGCGTCAGCCTGCTGATTGGGGCGTTTGTGTTTGGCCTGTGCATGCAGATTGCCGATGGCTGCGGCAGCGGCACGCTGTACAAGGCGGGCATGGGCTTTCCCATGAACGCGGCCATCTTGCCGCTGTTTGCCCTGGGGAGCTTTTTGGGTAGCTGGCATTTGGGCTGGTGGCTGGAGCTGGGTCGCCTGCCCGCCGTCGGCTTGGTGAACACCTGGGGCTGGCAGCTGGCCTTACTGGCTACCTTGCTGGCCTTGGCCATCATTGCTGTAGTTGTGGCCAACTACAGCCGCCGCGCCAATCGCGCCCAGGGGCTGCCTGCCAAGCCGCT
>CAZMMM010000424.1:0-2022 GCA_964567385.1 uncultured Comamonas sp. | reverse complement strand
GCCTTGCTGCAAGCCTTTCACGAGGGGCAAGACATCCACCGCGCCACCGCTGCCGAGGTCTTTGGCGTGGCGCTAAAGCAAGTCAGCAGCGAGCAGCGCCGTTATGCCAAGGTGATTAACTTTGGCCTGATTTACGGCATGAGCAGCTATGGCCTGGCCAAAAACCTGGGCATTGAAAACGCTGCTGCCGCTGCCTATATCGACCGCTACTTTCAGCGCTACCCTGGGGTAAAGCGCTACATGGACGAGACGGTGCAGCTGGCCCACGCCCAAGGCTATGTAGAGACGGTATTTGGCCGCAGGCTTTACCTGCCCGATATCAATGGCGGCAGCGGCCCACGCAAAAAAGCGGCAGAACGCGCCGCCATTAATGCACCCATGCAGGGCACAGCGGCTGACCTGATTAAAAAAGCCATGGTTGCCGTACAAGCCAGGCTGGATGCCGAGCAGCCAGACATTTTGCTCATCATGCAAGTGCATGACGAACTGGTGTTTGAACTGCCCGCTGACAAGGCCGATTGGCTGCATACCCATATTCCCCCCCTGATGGCCGAGGTCGCCAACCTGAAAGTGCCCCTGCTGGCAGAGCTAGGCGTGGGCAGCAACTGGGAACAGGCGCATTGACCCCCGCTGACGACGCAAAGCCAAGCTGGTGGGCCTTGCTGCGCCAGCCCAGCCCGGCGGTGCGCATGGGCCTATCCATTGCTGTGGCTACCGGCTTATATGGCATCTCTTTTGGTGCGTTATCTGTGGCAGCGGGCTTGAACCTGTGGCAAACCCAGCTGCTTAGTGCACTGATGTTTACTGGCGGTTCGCAATTTGCCTTTGTCGGTGTGGTGGCCAGTGGTGGCGCTGGGGTGGCCGCCTTGGGCGCAGCCAGTCTGTTGGGTGTGCGCAATGCCGTCTATGGCATGCAAATGCAGCGCCTATTGCAACTGCGCGGCTGGCGGCGCTGGCTGGCTGCCCACCTCACAATTGACGAATCCGCCGCCACCGCCCTGGCGCAAAGCAGCGCCATCGAGCAGCAACGCGGCTTTTGGACGGCGGGGCTGGGCGTATTTGTGCTGTGGAATGCCTGCACCCTGCTAGGCGCATTGCTGGGCGATGCCCTGGGCCAACCCCAGCAATGGGGGCTGGATGGGGCGGCAGTGGCCGCCTTCCTTGGCCTGCTATGGCCACGCCTAGCGCAACGCGATGGCTTGGCGCTGGCCTTGGCCGCTGGCTTGCTCACGGCGCTAGCCATCCCCTGGCTGCCGCCGGGCTTGCCGATTGTGCTTGCTGCTGTGCTCGGGCTGGCCTGGGGCTGGCAGCGTGGAGGGCAGCGCTAATGCTGTGGTGGTGGATTGTGCTGGCCGCTGTGGTGGCCTTTGCGACCAAGCTGGCAGGCTTTGCCGTACCGCCACGCTGGTTGCAACACCCGCGCATGGCGGCAGTGGCTAGCGCCATGACGGTGGCGCTGCTGGCCGCCCTGGTCGTGATGAACACCTTGGGCAGCGGCCAGGCACTGGCGCTGGATGCCCGCTTGGGCGCAGCCACCGTAGCCGTGCTAGCCCTGTGGCTGCGCGCACCGTTTTTGCTGGTGGTGGTGCTGGGGGCAGTGAGTGCGGCGGCGCTGCGTTGGCTGACTGGCTAGAACTCTTCCTAGAGATACCAGTGTTTACCCTGGGTAAGCACAAAATTTTGCGAGAATCCCACCGGGGCAGTTGCCCTTTTTTAATTTGCAGCAACACACCATGACTTTGGCAGCCATTCTTATGGCCACTCTTGCCGCCGGTATCGGTAGCGTGTGGGTGGCCGATCTTTTATTACGCAGCCCCTTGGGGCGTAACAGTGCGGGCCATGCCCAGCAAAGCCTGCTCAGCCTGGCAGCAGGCGCTTTGCTGGCCACCGCTTTTATGCACCTGCTACCAGAGGCGTTTGAAAGCCAGGCTGCCCCGCAGCACCTGTTCACCACCTTGCTGGTCGGGATTGTATTTTTCTTCCTGCTCACCAAGGCCGAGCTGTGGCACCACGGCCATGAGC
>CAZMMM010000423.1:0-2030 GCA_964567385.1 uncultured Comamonas sp. | reverse complement strand
TCTTTGCCCTGGCTGCTGTGGGGCTGAACTTTGCCCTGGGCTATGGTGGCATGGTCAGCCTGGGTCACGCCATGTACATCGGCCTGGGTGCTTATGGCGTGGGGATTTTGTCGCACCACGGCATGGATAACGGCCTGCTGCATCTGGCCGTGGTGGTGCTGGCGACCTTGCTGCTGTCCATCCCCGTGGGTTTGATTGCCCTGCGCACCCAGGGTATTGCCTTCATCATGATTACCCTGGCTTTTGCACAGATGCTGTTCTTTGTGGCGGTGGGCTTGCGTGAGTACGGCGGCGATGAGGGCTTGAGCATTGCCAATCTGTCCAACTTTGGGGCGTTGACGGGCAATAAAACGGCGCTGTACCTGTCTTTGCTGGCTACTTTGGGGCTGTCGCTATGGGTTTTTAAGCGGGTGGTGCATTCCCGCTTTGGCCTGATTTTGCGAGCCACCAAGATTAACGAGCGCCGGGTGCGTGCGGTAGGCACTGCGCCCCTGGGCTACCGCTTGGTGGGCTATATGCTGTCTGCCCAGTTGTGCGCTTTGGCAGGTTACTTTTTAGCCAACCTGACGGCTTTTGCCTCGCCCGCCTATATGGCCTGGACAATTTCTGGTGAGCTGATTGTGATGGTGCTGCTAGGCGGCACCGGTACGCTGATGGGCCCTGTGGTAGGTGCTGCTGCCTTCTTGCTGCTGGAAGAGGGGCTCAAGGCGGTGACTGAGAACTGGATGGCCATCATGGGCCCCATCATTGTGCTGATTGTGCTGTTCCTCAAAGACGGGCTGTGGGGCTTGGTCAGCGACAAGGCCCAAGGCCAGGGAGGGCATTGAGAATGAATACAGCACAAGCCAAACCGCTACTGAGTATTCGGGGGCTGGTCAAACGCTATGGCGGTCTGCTGGTCACCGACCATGTGGATATGGACATTCTGCCCGGCGAAGTCCACGCCATCATTGGCCCCAATGGGGCGGGTAAAACCACCCTCATCAGCCAGATTGTGGGTGAGGTTAAAAGCGATAGCGGCAGCATGACTTTGCTGGGGCACAACATCGATGCCCTGGGGGTCGATGCCCGTGCCCGTGCAGGTATTGGGCGCTCTTACCAGATTACGTCGGTGATTCCAGCCTTTACGGTGCTGGAGAACGTGGTGCTGGCCGTGCAAGGCTGCCAAGGCCATGGCTACCGCTTCTGGCAGCCGGTGCTTAAAAATGCCAGTTTGGTCGATAAGGCCAGAGCGGTGATTGCCCTGATTGGCCTGGGGCAAGAAGAGCACACCCCGGCTGCTGCCCTGGGCTATGGCCAGCAACGCCAGCTAGAGATGGCGATGGCTTTAGCGATGGAGCCTAAGGTGCTGCTGCTCGATGAACCCATGGCGGGCATGGGCCATGGCGAGTCGGCCATGATGGTAGAGCTGCTGCAACGCCTCAAAGGCCAATACGGCATTTTGTTGATTGAGCATGATATGGATGCCGTCTTTAGTCTGGCTGACCGCATCAGCGTGCTGTTTTACGGCAAGGTGATTTACTGCGGCGACCCAGCCGCCGTTAAAGACAGCCCCCAGGTGCGTGAAGCCTATCTGGGCGATGAGGAGACTCCCGCATGAGCAATACCAACGGTAACACCAGCCCTCTACTACACGTCAGCGGCCTGACGGCGGGCTATGGCCAAAGCCAGGTTTTGTTTGGCATGGAGCTGCAAGTGCTGCCCGGTCAATGCGTTACTTTGCTGGGGCGCAACGGTATGGGCAAGACCACCACCATCAAGAACATCATGGGCATTCACAGCCCCTGGCAGGGGCAAGTGAGCTTGGCGGGTAAGGCCATGGCTGGTCAGCCCTCCTACAAGGTAGCGCAAGCCGGGCTGGGGCTGGTGCCCGAGGGGCGGCAAATCTTCCCCAACCTCTCGGTGCAGGAGAATTTGGTGGCCACCGCTGCGGATAGGCGCAAAAAGGCCAAGCCTTGGACGCTGGAGCGGGTGTATGCGCTCTTCCCCCGCCTGGGCGAGCGCTGCGCCAACTTTGGCAACCAGCTCTC
>CAZMMM010000422.1:0-2039 GCA_964567385.1 uncultured Comamonas sp. | reverse complement strand
CCCGCTCCACAGGGGAACCATCCAGGCGCTGGCTTTTCTTAGAAGCTGTTCACGCTTGTGCCTGTATCAGCCATCAGCGTTCAGATTCATCCGTACAAAACCCGATAAGAAAGGAATTGCACTATGCGCCTCTGGCCTAACTCCTCCCCCACCGCCCTCAAAAAAACCTTTACCCGCAGCACCTTGGCCGCAGCCACCTTAGCGCTGGCAGCGGCCTTAGGCAGCCAGTTTTCCGCACCCCAAACCAGCCTACCCAGCTGGCAGGCACAGGCACAAAATACCGCGCCGTTGCTGGTGGCGGGGCTGCCTGATTTCAGCCCGCTGGTCGATGCCGTAGGGCCTTCAGTGGTCAACATCCGCGTGTCTGAAAAAGTGCGTCGCGGCCACGGCGCTATGTCCGGTATGGATGAGGAGATGCTGGAGTTCTTCCGCCGCTTTGGCCTGCCCGTGCCCAACCTGCCCCAAACCCCCAGACGCGGCCAGCCCGACGGCGGTGATGCCGAAGGCGAAAGCCGCCCCAGCGGCGTAGGCTCGGGCTTTATCCTGAGCAGCGACGGCTACATCATGACCAACGCCCACGTGGTCGATGGTGCCAGCGAAGTCATCGTCACCCTGGCCGACAAGCGCGAGTTCAAGGCGCGTATCGTCGGCTCGGACAAGCGCACCGACGTAGCTGTGGTGCAAATTGATGCCAATAACCTGCCCGCCGTGCACATTGGCGATGTCAACCAGCTCAAGGTAGGTGAATGGGTGATGGCGATTGGCTCGCCCTTTGGGCTGGAGAACACGGTGACGGCTGGCATCGTCAGCGCCAAGCAGCGCGATACGGGCGACTACCTGCCCTTTATCCAGACCGATGTGGCTATCAACCCCGGCAACTCAGGTGGGCCGCTTATCAATATGCGCGGTCAGGTGGTGGGTATTAACAGCCAGATTTATTCGCGCTCGGGCGGCTTTATGGGGATTAGCTTTGCCATTCCCATGGATGAGGCCATCCGCATCAGCGACCAGCTACGCGCCACCGGCAAGGTCTCACGCGGGCGCATTGGTGTGCAGATTGGCCCTGTGGCCAAGGATGTGGCCGAATCCATCGGCCTGGGCAAGCCCAGCGGGGCGTTGATTTCAGCGGTGGAGCCAGATTCGCCCGCTGCCAAGGCAGGCATTCAGGCCGGTGATGTGATTACCGCCTTCAACGGCACGGCGATTGACAAAGTCTCTGACCTGCCCCGCCTGGTGGGCAGCACCGCACCGGGCAGTCGAGCGCAAGTCACCGTGTTTCGCCGTGGCAAGGAGATTGAGCTGCCCATTACCGTAGCCGAAGTACCCGGCGAAGCTAAAAACACCCCCGCCAAAGAAGAGCCCGCCAGCAGCGAACAGGCCAACAGCCTGGGCCTGGGCATTGCCAACCTGACGGCGCAGGAGCAAAAAGCCCTGGGCATCAGCGGTGGTGTGCGCATCACCAGCGTACAAGGCCCAGCCGCCCGCGCTGGCCTGCGTGAGGGGGATGTGATTTTGGCCATCGCTAACCGCGAGGTCACCGATAGCCGCAGCTTTGACGCTGCCCTGGCCCAAGCGCCCAAGGGCAAGCCCATCAACGCCCTGGTGCGCCGGGGCGATTGGGCGCAATATGTATTGATTCGTCCGTAAATCTGCCGAAACCATTGGCTTGGGTAAAATGCGCTGTTTTGCCCAAGCTGCCCCCCACCGCAAAAATGGTGACTCCAAAGGGTGCGCTACCTACACTGGGCGCACCCTTTTTTGCGGCCCACCGCCGCGCTTTTTTTGACCTTTTTGGTAACTGGTGAATGAAACATATCCGAAATTTTTCCATCATTGCGCATATTGACCACGGCAAATCGTCGCTGGCCGACCAACTGATTCAGCGCTGTGAAGGCTTGTCCGAGCGCCAGATGGAGTCGCGTGTGCTGGACTCCATGGACATTGAAAAAGAACGCGGCATCACCATCAAGGCGCAAACCGCCGCTCTGCAATACAAGGCCAAAGACGGAAAAACCTACAACCTCAACCTGATTGATACC
>CAZMMM010000421.1:1394-2043 GCA_964567385.1 uncultured Comamonas sp. | reverse complement strand
GAGCAGCGGACTTTTAATCCGTTGGTCGCGAGTTCGAATCTCGCAGGGCCCACCAATTTTCGTCGATGCCGTGCGTACGCATGCTTCGCGTGGGGGCCTTTAGCTCAGCCGGTAGAGCAGCGGACTTTTAATCCGTTGGTCGCGAGTTCGAATCTCGCAGGGCCCACCAGTTTTAGTCAATGTTATGCAGCCCAGCTGCATGGGCAAGGGCCTTTAGCTCAGCTGGTAGAGCAGCGGACTCTTAATCCGTTGGTCGCGAGTTCGAATCTCGCAGGGCCCACCAAATCAAGCGCACTGTTTTCGCAGTGCGCTTTTTTTATGCCAAAACCATATCGATAACTTGCTCCAAGGTATATGCATGTCCGCTGTTTTATTGTGTTTGGTAATTGCGGTTAGCGATGGCGATTCGCTCAAAGTACGCTGCCCTCAGCGCCAGGAGCTGCGGGTGCGTATTGCCTCCATGGATGCGCCCGAGCTACGCCAAGCCTATGGCCAGCAATCGCGCCGCCAGCTTTATCAATGGTGCCATCGCCAACAGGCTCAAATTACCGTCAAAGGTACAGACCGCTATCGCCGCACCCTGGCTGAAGTGCGCTGTAAAGGTCAGGATATGGCGACCCTGCAAGTACGCACCGGGCTGGCCTGGGTC
>CAZMMM010000421.1:0-1384 GCA_964567385.1 uncultured Comamonas sp. | reverse complement strand
CCCTGGACATTGTCATCGGATCTTCTGCAACACTTCTGGGTTGTTATTGGACCAGTAAAATCAAAAACCCCTATTTGGCGCCCCTGCCCACCATTGTGTGCAATACGATCCTGGTGGGGGCTATGCTGGCCTGGGTCTATACGCCCCATGCCAGCCGCTATCCCAAACTGGCTGCTTTGCAGGAGCAGGCACGCGCTAGCCGCATAGGTCTATGGGCACAAAAGCGCCCCTTGCCGCCCTGGGAGTATCGCAAGCGCTACAAGAAGTCTTAGCGGCCAAGGCGTAAGCTATCCGGTTTTGCTCGCCAGCCTCCTCTTTAATTTGTGAACTGTGACTGATTCCTCCAATACCTCACCGCCTGAAGAGCTTGCGGCTCCCAGTATTTTTCGCCACACCAGTTTTGTGGCGTTTTTATTGGCACGTTTATTCGCCGTGGTGGCTGTGCAGGTACAAGCTGTGGTGGTGGCCTGGCAGGTGTATGACTGGACGCGCGATCCCATGTCCCTGGCCTATGCTGGGTTGGCACAGTTTTTGCCTATGCTGGTGCTGTTGCTGCCCGCTGGTGATTTGATTGACCGCTATGCGCGCAAGCCGATTCTGGCCATGAGCTGGACGCTGAGTGGTTTGTGCAGCGGCTTGCTGTTGTGGCTGGCTTATGCCCAGCCGCAGCAAAGTTGGGCCAGCGGGGTGCAGGGCATTTATGCCGTACTGGTGCTGTTTGGCTGTGCGCGTGCTTTTGTTGGCCCAGCGCTGCAAAGTATCCTGCCGCAAATTGTGCCGCGTGAGCAGTTGGCCCAAGCTTTGGCTACAAATAGCATGCTGATGCGTTCTAGCGCCATTGGCGGGCCACTACTGGGCGGTGTGTTGTACGCCTGGGGTGGGGCAGAGCTGGCCTATGGGCTGTGCCTGCTGGGTTTTGCCTTCGCTGTGCCTTTGCTAGTTCTGGTGCAGGTGCGTCCGGTGGCTCCAGGCTTGGTTACGGGCAGCATGTGGCAGCGTTTTGGGGCGGGGATAGCCTTTATCCGTAACAAGCCCATGGTGCTGGGCACGATTTCTCTGGATTTGTTTGCTGTGCTGCTGGGCGGGGTGATTGCTCTGTTGCCCATTTATGCCCAGGAGGTGCTGCATGTGGGGCCAGAAGGGTTGGGCGCTTTGCGCAGCGCGATGGCGCTGGGCGAGGTGGGGGCGGGGCTGTATCTGTCGATACGACCGTTTAACCGCCGTGTCGGGCCAGCGATGTTTGCGGCTGTGGCGGTGTTTGGGCTGGCCAACCTGGTGTTTTCTTTATCTACCGTGTTTGCCCTGTCGTTTGTCGCGCTGATGGTGGCGGGCGCGGCAGATATGGTCAGCGTTTATGTGCGCGGGGCCTTGGTGCAGTTTGCCA
>CAZMMM010000420.1:0-2066 GCA_964567385.1 uncultured Comamonas sp. | reverse complement strand
TCCAGATGATGGTGGAGGTGGGCAATCTGCGTATTTTGCAAGTGCTCTCAAATGCCACCAACATCATTGCCGAGGGTGAGGTGATGCAGCTCATCAACACCCACGATGCCGATTTGAGCGAAGCGGGTTATCTGCAAGTTATCCGTTCTAAAACCGCCAAGCTGTTTGAAGCCAGCGCACAAATTGCCGCCATCCTGGCGGGTGTAGCACCCGATGTGGAAGCCGCCTGCGCCACCTATGGCCAGGCGCTGGGCACGGCCTTTCAAATCATTGACGATGTGCTGGACTACGACGGCAAGGCCGAAGAAATGGGCAAAAACCTGGGCGACGACCTGCGCGAGGGCAAGAACACCCTGCCCCTCATCATCGCCATGCAACGTGCTGAAGCGGCGGATGCAGCAATGATTCGCCAGGCTATTGAGCAAGGCAGCACGGAAAAGCTGGGCGACATCTTGCGCATTGTGCAAGCCACCGGTGCTCTGGATGCCACCCGCCAGGCCGCACACGAAGAAGCACTACGCGCCATTGCCGCGCTACAGCCCCTGCCCACCAACGCCTTTACCCAGGCCATGCGTGATTTGGCAGGCCAGCTTTTGCTGCGGCGCACCTGAAAAAACTGACCTCAACTGCTATTAAGGAGCGCACCCCATGTTCACAGGCATTGTTCAAGCCGTAGCCACCATTGCGCAATTGCAGGAGCAGCCAGGGCTGCGCACTTTCACCCTTGATTTTCCCGAAGGCTTTTGCCAAGACCTGACCATTGGTGCCAGCGTGGCCACCGATGGCGTATGCCTGACGGTGACGGAAATCCTCTCCCCCACCCAGGCCAGGTTTGATGTGATGCAGCACAGCCTAGACATCACCACCCTGGGCAGCTACCCCCAGGGCGGGCGCGTGAATGTAGAGCGGGCGGCCAAGGAGGGGGCCGAAGTAGGCGGGCATATTCTGTCCGGCCATGTGGACTTCACCTCTGCCCTGCTGGAGATTGTGCAGACCGAGACGAATTACAAAATTCGCTTCAGTATTCCCGAGGCATTTCGGGCCTATGTATTTGCCAAAGGCTATATCGCCGTCAATGGGGCCAGCTTGACCGTCTCCGAAGTGGACAGGCAGGCGGGCTGGTTTGAGGTATGGCTCATTCCCGAAACCCGCCGCGCCACAGTGTTTGAAGACAAGCGCGTGGGCGACCTGGTAAATATCGAAATTGAGCGCAGCACCCAGGTCATGGTCGATACCGTGCGCGAAGCCGTGGCCGAGCAGCTAGGGCGGCTCAAGCCCGTACTGGAAGAGCTGCTGGTGGAGAAGGGGATGCGCTGGGAGGATGTTGTCTAGGCGTGGGCGTAAACCTCTGCATCAAACGGCAAGCCGCGCTCTTCCGATAGCCACTGCAAAACAGGTAGCGAACCTTCCAGCACAGGGCGCACCTCCAGCGGCAACTGCTGCCAGGCCATGCGCTGGCCTTCGCGCATCACAAACTCCCCGTCCCAAGCCGTTATCTTGCACCAGTGCAGGCGCACCTGGGCGTGGCTGTAGTCATGCTCGGTGGTTTTCCAAAGCTGGCACTGGGTGATGGTGATGCCAATTTCCTCCTGCAGCTCGCGGCGCAGGGCCTGCTCCACCGTTTCGCCCGCTTCCAGCTTGCCGCCGGGAAATTCCCACCAGCCTGCACGCTCCTTGCCCTCAGGGCGGCTGGTCAGCAGCAGCGCCCCATCGTTTGGGCGCAGCAGTACGCCTACAGCCACCTCCACCCGCTTGATGGCAACGGCGGGAGTCTCAGATACTTGCGCCATCGCTCAAGCCTGCTACGTCAGCAATGCGCTGGTGGCTGCTGGCGCTGGCGGCCTGCTCGCCAAAACGGCCTGCATAGTCGCGTGCAAACTGCTGGGCTACGCGCCCGCTGCGCGAGCCGCGCTCTAGTGCCCAGACCAGGGCTTCTGGCTCTGCCGCTGCAATCTGCTCGGCATTCAAGCCCAGGCTAGAGAGCCACTGGGCCGCCACGCGCAGGTACTCATCCTGGCTGAAGGGGTAGAAGCTGACCCACAGGCCAAAGCGTTCGGAGAGAGAGA
>CAZMMM010000419.1:0-2068 GCA_964567385.1 uncultured Comamonas sp. | reverse complement strand
GGAATGGCCAAGTAGGTATCACTGCTAGGCTGGCGTATTTCTCCAAATAAGTGGGGCGTATCAGCCAGCTTTTGTGTGGCTGATTTTTTGCTGCTTTCACGCATTTGGCGTACTGCTGCAAGGCGCTGCTTTAGCTCAGGAGAGTTGGCCTTATCAGCGCTAGTGGCCTCGGTTAGCCAGAGGCAGTAACGCGGTTTGTTATTGATGAACTCATCGCCCATTAGGTAAGGGCGGATGTATTGCGCTGCAATGGAGTCACTGGTACGGATAGCATCGACTTCGGTTTGGTTGAGTAGGAGATTCCCGCCATCCACTGGGCTGCTACCACGCACCATTGGTATGACGGATGGGTTAAGCGGTGTCCTTGTTTTATTGATCAAAACGGTAGGCGCATCCACCAAATATGGGTTGATACGACTGGCGCTGACTTCTTGCGGCTCGACTTTGATATCGGCGCTGTAGTCAAAAATTCGGCAGGGCGCAGCGGGTGGCTGCAAGGCAAAGCCGATGATGATGCAGTGGACGGCGGCTACGCCTTTGCCTTCGTTGTTCCACTTGAAGGTGCGGTGGGCGAAATGAATTTCAGCGCCTAACGGCAATAGCTGTCCCCAAAGCGCAGCAACTTGTTCGCCTTGGCAAATGCTGTTGGTGGAAACAAAGCCTGTGCGGACGGTGGGGTTAGCCTGCATATAGCGGGCTGCTAATACATACCAAGCGGCGACAAAATCCAGCACGCCCGTGCCTGCTGCACCTTGATAGACCAGCTCTAAATCTGATTTTTGCTCTTTGCTTTGGTAGCTGTACCCCACAAACGGCGGATTGCCCACAATAAAACTGCATTGCTGCGGCGGCAACACTTGCGCCCAGTCGGTTTGCAGGGCGTTGCCGTGGTGGATATGGGCACTGTGCGCCAGCGGTACGCTGGGGCGGGTGGTACCGAAGCGGCTGGCGGCTTCTATGTTGAGCTGCAAATCTGTAATCCACAGCGCCACTTGCGCAATATGGGCGGCGCTGGCATCAATTTCTATGCCGTAGAACTGGCTGACAGAGACATGGCTAAGGGTGGAAATATCCAGCAGCCCACGGTCTTTGCCTGCAAAGAATAGGCGCTCAATCAGCTCATGTTCTAGGCGGCGCAGTTCGCGGTAGGCAATCACCAGAAAGTTGCCGCAACCGCAGGCGGGGTCAAAAATGCGGATATGCGGCAGGCGCTCATACAGGGCTTGCAGCTTGGGGCGCTGCTTGCCAGCGGCGGCCAGTTCAGCGCGTAGGCCGTCCATAAACAGGGGGTTGATGGCGCGCAGAATATTGCGCTCTGAGGTGTAGTGCGCCCCCAGCTCGCGGCGGCTGGCGGTGCGGCTCAGGCTGGGTTCGCCTTGCTCCAGCACGCCCTGGAACATGGCCCCAAAAATCGCGGGGCTGATGTGTGACCAATCCAGCTCGGCACAGGCCAGTAGTTGCTGGCGCAGGGTGCTGTCAAAGTCGGGCGTGCGCGTGCGCTCGGCAAACAACTGGCCGTTGATATAGGCAAAGGCGGCCAGGTCATCATCGAGCAAGCGGCTGCGTTCATCAGGGGCTTGGTTGAGCACGTCAAACAGCTTGGCCAGGCGCTCGCCCAGGTCAGCACCGTCTGCGCGGGTGGTGTGCAAAAAGCGGGTGAACTGGTCTTTGTCGCCAAACAGGGCGGTGTCGTCGGCAAACAGGCAAAACAGCAGGCGGGTGAGGAAAATTTCCAGCTCCCGCCCTTTGAAGTTCGATAGCAGCAAGCCTTGGTGCAACTGTGCCATTTGCTCGGCGGCTTGGCGGTCGGCCTCGGTTTCTTCGGTAATCAGTGGGGCTTGGTTTTGGTAGAGAAAGCCAAACCAATGCGCTTTGCTGGGCAGTTCGGCCAGGGTGCAGGCGTGGTTTTGGTCGCAGCTCAGGTCAAACAGGGCCAGCCGCGCAAAGTCATGCAGCAGCACAAAACGAGGCTGCTGCGCGGGTGGGCAGGCCCAGCGGTAATCCTCTGCTTGTTGGCGGGCTTTGGCGAGGTCTTTGCCCAGGGATTTGCCTTCAATGATGAGCAGGC
>CAZMMM010000418.1:0-2074 GCA_964567385.1 uncultured Comamonas sp. | reverse complement strand
CATCTTGGATGTGCTGGAAAAATACACCACGTACAAAAGCTATTACGAGGTGCAAAAGTCTGTTGAAGACAACCCTCTATTCGATACCGCCAAGGCACAGAAAAAGCTCAAAGCCTTTGTAGAGTCCAGCCCCCGCACCATTGAGGTGAAGGCCAAGATCATGGTCGATCACTTCATACGCAGTGTCTGGCAGGCCAAGAAGCTCAAAGGCAAGGCCAAAGCAATGGTTGTTACGCGCAATATCGAAGGCGCCATCCGCTACTTCTTTGCCATCAGTACAGCTTTGCAGGAAGCCCACGCCCCATTCAAGGCACTGGTGGCTTTTTCTGGTGACAAAACTGTCGATGGCATTCAATATACCGAGGATGCGCTCAACGGCATTGCCGCCCGAGACTTGCCGGAAGCCTTCGAGAAGGACGATTACAAAATTCTGGTGGTGGCCAACAAATACCTCACAGGCTTTGACGAACCCAAGCTGCATACCATGTATGTCGATAAAAAGCTGCAAGGCGTGCTGGCTGTGCAAGCCTTGTCACGCCTGAACCGCTGCAACTGGAAGCTGGGCAAAACCGACACCTTTGTGCTGGACTTTCACAACACAGTCGATGACATCAAAGCCGCATTTGACCCGTTCTACACCTCTACCAGCCTGAGCGAGCCAACGAACCCTAACGTGCTGCACGACTTGAGGGATGCGTTAGACAACTTTGCCATTTATGACTGGCAGGAGATTGAGCTTTTTAACGAGAAGTTTTTTACGGGCGCTAGCGCTGAAGAGCTACACCCCATCATTGACACGGTAGTCGAGCGCTTTGACACTGAGCTTGACGATGAACAGCGCATTGAGTGCAAGATTCAGGCCAAGCAATTTGTCAAAATCTACGGCCAGATGGCGGCCATCATCTCGTTCAACATCGTGCAATGGGAGATGCTGCACTGGTTCTTGAAGTTCCTGATCCCTAAGCTCAAAGTCAAAGACCCTGACCAAGACAAACTCGATGAGCTGCTCAACAGCGTTGACCTCTCCACCTACGGATTGGAAAGATCGCGGCTGGATGTAGCGATTGGCTTGGATGAGGCCGAGGCAGAACTAGACCCCCAGAACCCCAATCCAAGAGGCGGTCATTTTGGCGAGGGCGAAAAAGACCCCCTGGACGAAATCGTTCGCGCCTTCAATGAGCGGCATTTTTCAGGCTGGGAAGCCACACCGGAAGAGCAGCGCGTCAAGTTCATCAACATCGCCAAGCATGTGATGCGTCACGCCGACTACAAAGCCCAGGTAGAAGACAACACCGACAGCCAAAACCGCCAGCTAGCACTAGAGCGACTGATTCAGCAAGCCATCAGCTTTGAACGACGGCGGGAGCTGGACTTGTACAAGCGCTATGCCTCTGACCCAGACTTCAAGCGGGCGTTTGATGCGAGTATTTCTAGGATGCTGTCAGTGGGTGGGACGGGCTTGGATGCAGGGTTGCAGTAATGGGGACTACGCTATACCACTCTACACAGCTGGCACGAGAGGAAGCCATCAGATATGGCACAGGTAGTAAGCATTGACGGAAAGCCAAAAATGCAGAAATGCGCTGAGCATCTAGGAGAGAGGCAGTGAGCAACTTCATGGCCATGCAGCCATCCAACAACAGCTTTCAGGAGCTGATTGGCAATGGCGTGAAATACCTGATTCCCAAGTTTCAGCGTGACTACTCCTGGGCACAGGAGCAGTGGGAAGAACTGTGGGCAGACATCGAGACCCTGCAAGAGGAGAAATACCACTACATGGGCTATGTGGTGCTGCAACGCCTTGGTGACCATGAGTTCAGCGTAATTGACGGACAGCAGCGGCTGATCACCCTGTCCATCATCGTGGTGGCGGCTTTGCATAAGCTCAGCCAGCTGATTGCTGCCGGGCAGGATGTGGAGAGCAACACCACCCGCATGGAGTTGATTCGCAGCAAGTACATTGGCTTTCAGCATTCGGTGACACTCGCCGTCAATAACAAACTCAGCCTGAACCGCAACAATGCTGACTACTTCAAACGGCTGACCGCCAACCTGGAGCCAGCCAATCCCAGAC
>CAZMMM010000417.1:0-2077 GCA_964567385.1 uncultured Comamonas sp. | reverse complement strand
GCTGAGTTTTTTGCCGGACGGGTCATCCAGCATGGCTTGGGTGTACATGGTGTTCTCCTTTAAAAAGAAGGGCTAGAAGTAAGAGTGGGGGCAGGGGGTTAGCCGGCCATCCAAGCGGGAGGGCGTTTGTCAAAAAACGCGGCAAAGCCTTCACGCGCCTCATCGGTGGCGCGTTGGCGGGCAATGCGCTGGGCGGTCTCTTCCAGGGTGTCGCCATCAATCGGGCGGCCAGTGATGGCGGCTACCAAAGACTTGGCCGCACCCTGGGCGCTGGGGCCACAAGCGAGCAGTGCTTGAACAATGGCATCCACAGCGGTATCGAGTTGCTCACGCGGCACCACCTCAGTGACCAAGCCCATGCTTTGGGCGCGGGCAGCGTCAAAGCGCTCGGCACTTTGGAAGTAGCGCAGCGCATGGCGCGGGCCAATGGCACGCAGCACATAGGGGCTAATCACGGCGGGGATGATGCCGAACTTGGCCTCAGACGTGGCAAAGCTGGCATCGTCGCTAGCCACCGCCATATCGCAGGCGGCGGCCAAGCCCGTACCACCACCCAGGGCAGCGCCTTGGATGCGGGCAATGCTGGGTTTGCTCAGATTGCACAGGCGCTGCAACATGCCAGCAAAGCGGCGCGAGTCGGCCAGATTGTCTTCCTGCGAGCTTTCGGAGGCGCGGCGCATCCAGTTCAGGTCAGCGCCTGCCGAGAAGTGCTTGCCACGCCCGGCCAGCACCACCACGCGCACGCTGGGGTCAGCCTCTAGCGCAATGCAGGCGGCATCCAGCTCGTTGATGAGCAGCTCGTCAAAGGCGTTGAACACCTCGGGGCGGTTCATCCAGATGGTGGCCACGCCCGCTTGCTGTTCAATTTCCAGGGTTTGATAGCTCATGGCTGGCCTTTATCAGACGCGCTCAATAATCATGGCAATGCCCTGACCCACGCCAATGCACATGGTGCACAGGGCGTAGCGGCCATTGCGGCGGTGCAGCTCGTACATGGCAGTTGTCACCAAACGCGCACCGCTCATGCCCAGGGGGTGACCCATGGCAATCGCGCCGCCGTTGGGGTTGATGTGGGCGGCATCGTCAGCCAAGCCCAAATCGCGGGTGACGGCCAGGGCTTGGGCGGCGAAGGCTTCGTTCAGCTCAATCACGTCCATCTGGTCAAGCGTCATGCCGGTTTTGGCCAGCAGCTTGCGCACCGCAGGCGCAGGGCCAAAGCCCATGATGCGTGGTGCCAAGCCGGCAGTAGCCATCGCCACCACACGGGCGCGGGGGGTCAGGCCATGCTTGGTAGCGGCGGCTTCTGAGGCCAGCAGCACAGCGCAAGCACCATCGTTCACACCCGAGGCATTGCCAGCGGTGACGGTCAAATCCGGGCCGTTTACGCCTTTGAGCTTGGCCAGCGCTTCCAGCGTGGTTTGGCGGGGGTGCTCATCGGTGTCAAACACGATGGGGTCGCCTTTGCGCTGGGGCACATGCACGGGTACGATTTCGTCTTTGAAGTTGCCAGCAGCATTGGCAGCCGCCCAGCGCTGCTGCGAGCGCAGGGCAAAGGCATCTTGGTCAGCGCGGGCAATGCCAAAGTCAGCGGCCACGTTGTCTGCCGTTTGCGGCATGGAATGCACTTCGTAGAGCTTTTTCATCACGGGGTTGACAAAGCGCCAGCCAATCGTGGTGTCGTAAATAGCGGCGTTGCGCGAGAAGGCCGATTCCGCCTTACCCATGACGAAGGGGGCACGGGACATGCTTTCCACGCCACCAGCAATCATCAGCTCGGTATCGCCGGATTTGATGGAGCGAGCCGCCAGGCCAATCGCATCCATGCCAGAGCCGCACAGGCGGTTTACGGTAGTGCCAGGCACATCTACCGGCAGACCCGCCAGCAGGGCAGACATACGGGCGACGTTGCGGTTGTCCTCACCCGCTTGGTTGGCGCAGCCGTAAATCACGTCTTCTACCGCAGCCCAATCGACTTGGGTGTTGCGCTCCATCAGCGCCTTCATGGGCACTGCGCCCAGGTCGTCAGCACGCACCGAAGACAGCGTACCGCCATAACGGCCAATGGGGGTGCGAATTG
>CAZMMM010000416.1:0-2082 GCA_964567385.1 uncultured Comamonas sp. | reverse complement strand
GACGATTTTGGCCAGCGGCTTGCAGCCCAGTTGCTCGGCGGTGGATTGGCGCATCAGCACCACCGCGGCAGCGCCATCGTTGATGCTGGAGCTGGCGGCGGCGGTAATCGTGCCGTCTTTTTTGAAGGCGGGGCGCAGGGTGGGGATTTTGTCCACGCGGATGCTGGGTGGGCCTTCGTCCTGGCTGATGGTGACTTCGCCCTTGCGGGTGCTGAAGGTCACAGGGGTGATTTCCGCCTGGAAAGCGCCGTTTTGAATGGCTTGCTGGGCGCGTTCTACGCTGGCAATGGCAAAGGCATCTTGCTGCTCGCGGGTAAAGCCGTATTTGGCGGCGCAGTCTTCGCCAAAAGTGCCCATGCTGCGCCCGGCTTCGTAAGCGTCTTCCAGGCCGTCGAGCATCATGTGGTCAAACACCTTGTCATGCCCCATGCGGTAGCCGCCTCGGCCTTTTTTCAGCAGATAGGGGGCGTTGGTCATGCTTTCCATGCCGCCGCTGACCATTACGTCACGGCTACCGGCCACCAGTTGGTCGTGGGCTAGCAGGGTGGCTTCCATGCCCGCGCCGCACATTTTGGAGAGGGTGACCGCGCCGGTGCTGCGCGGCAGCCCGCCTTTGAAGCCTGCCTGGCGGGCGGGCGCTTGGCCTTGGCCGGCCATCAGGCAGTTGCCAAACAGCACTTCGTCCACTTTTTCCGGGGCAATGCCTGCGCGTTCTACGGCGGCCTTGATGGCTGCGCCGCCCAGGTCGTGGGCGGCCAGGTCAGCAAAGCCGCCCTGAAACGCGCCCATGGGGGTGCGGGCAGCGCCGACGATGACGATAGGGTCTTGTGTTTGAGTCATGTTGAAGTCTCCTAGAAAAAAATAGTTGGTGACAGAGAGCTCCCTCCGTCATCGTGAACGTAGCACAGCGATCTGCCACCCCACACGTCATCGCGAGCGCAGCGCGGCGATCTGTTGGGCCTGGGCACAAACCTTCAATCACGCTGACGGTTCGCCACCATGCCTACGGCTTTGTCATGTACGTCGTACAGGCCGCCGGTGTCGGGCAATGTCATTTCCAGATTGGTAATCAAGCCATTGCGCAGGCTGTAGCACCAGCCATGCAGGGTGACTTTCTGTCCGCGTGCCCAGGCATCTTGCATCACCGTGCTTTGCGCAACGTGCAGCACTTGCTCAATGACGTTGAGCTCGCACAGCACATCCAGGCGGTGTTGCACGGGGGTGTTTTTAATCAGCAGATAGTGCTTTTCACGCACGTCTTTGACGTGGCGAATCCAGTTATCGGCCAGGCCAACGCGCACCTCGTCCAAGGCGGCCAGCACACCACCGCAGCCGTAATGGCCGACCACCATCAAATGCTCTACCTTGAGCTGGTCAATGGCGTATTGGATGGTGGACAGGCAGTTCAAATCGCTGGGCACCACCACATTGGCGATATTGCGGTGTACGAAAACTTCGCCTGGTTCCAGCCCACTGATTTGGTTGGCTGGTACGCGGCTGTCAGAGCAGCCAATCCACATGTATTTGGGGTTTTGCTGCTCGGTAAGCTGGGTGAAGAAGCCCGGACGCTCGCACTCCATACGCGCTGCCCAGGTTTGGTTGTTGGTAAACAGGTCGTCAATGGAGGTGGTGGTCATGGTGCAAGTCCTTGGGGGGGTGAAAACCGCGCAAAAACTGCGCAATATAGCGGCAATGCAGGCGTGGCCGCTGCTGCTCGCCACGCTCGATCTGGCGCGCTTGATTAGCAGGTTTCAGCAAACAGCTCACGGCCAATCAACATGCGGCGGATTTCGCTGGTGCCTGCGCCGATTTCATACAGCTTGGCATCGCGCCACAGGCGACCCAGGGGGAACTCGTTGATATAACCATTGCCGCCGTGGATTTGGATGCCTTCGCCCGCCATCCAGGTGGCTTTTTCTGCCGTCCACAAAATCACGCTGGCGCAGTCTTTGCGCACTTGGCGCACGTGGTCGGTGCCCAGCATGTCCAGGTTTTTCGCCACGGTGTAGGCAAAGCTGCGGGCGGCTTGCAGCACGGTGTACATATCGGCCACTTTGCCCTGGATGAGCTGGAACTCGCCAA
>CAZMMM010000415.1:0-2082 GCA_964567385.1 uncultured Comamonas sp. | reverse complement strand
GATGCAGGCGGTCGGCCAGGTCAAAGGCTTGCTGGCGCATATCGCCCTCCATGTCTTGGCGGTGGCGGTTGATGCGGTCTAGCGCTTTGGCCAGCTCCTGGGCTTGGGCGGCATCGTCGGTGAGCAGGCATTCAATACCAATCGTCATGTCTGCCAGTCGCCCAGCGGCGTTGATGCGCGGGCCTAGGGCAAAGCCAAAATCCTGGCTGCTGGCCTGCTGCCAGGGTTTGCCTGCGGCCTCAAATAGCGCCAACATGCCCGCTGGCATACGGCCTTGGCGAATGCGTTGCAGCCCTTGGGCAACTAGGCGGCGGTTGTTGGCATCCAGGCGTACCACATCGGCCACTGTGCCCAGAGCCACTAGGGGCAGAAGCTGGTCTAGGCGCGGCTGGCTGTGCTGGTCAAACCGCCCTTGCTGGCGCAGCAGGGCGCGTAAGGCTAGTAAGACGTAGAACATCACCCCCACACCAGCCATGTGTTTGCTGGCAAAGCGGCAACCGGGCTGGTTGGGGTTGACCAGGGCTTCAGGCTGGGGCAGCTGGCTGCCGGGCAGGTGGTGGTCGGTAATCAGCACTTGCAGGCCCAGCGCTTGGGCGGCGGCCACGCCTTCTGCGCTGCCGATGCCGTTATCCACGGTGATGAGCAGTTCGTGGCCTTGGGCGGCCACGCGCTGGGCGATTTTTGGGGTGAGGCCGTAGCCGTCTTGCACGCGGTCGGGCACTTCGTAGCTGACGTGGGCTGCGCCCAACATGCGCAGGCCGCGTATGGCAACGGCGCAGGCGGTAGCGCCGTCGCAGTCGTAGTCGGCCACGATGCAAATGCGCCGCTGCTGGGCAATGGCCTGGGCGAGGAGCTGGGCGGCGGCCTCTATGCCTTTCAAGCTGCTGGGCGGTAGCAGGTGGCGCAGGTCGGGGTCTAGCTCCTGGCCGGACTGCACACCTCGGGCGGCAAACAGGCGTGCCAGCAGGGGCGGTGTGCCCGCTTGCTCTAAGGCGGCTATTTGCGCGGCGGGGGCGTGGCGTTCAATCAGTTGCAGGGGCATGGTCAATCTCACAACCATTCTTGGTAATCGGGTAGGCGCTTGGGTTGGCGCAGACGGCTTAACAGGCGCTGGTGCCAGGGGCGGGGCTGGCTGTCAAATTGCAAGCTGCCCATATCGCCGCACAGGCTGAGGCTGGCGCTGCCGCCTGCGCGGGCGTGGGCCAGCAGCTGGGCGGCGGGGCCAGCATCTGCCGCTTGCAGGGCTTGCTGCCAGGCGGGCCAATGCTGGCGCAGGGCGCTTTGGCGCAAATCATCAGCTACCCACAGCGCTTGCTGCTGGCGCTGTTGCTGGCTGTGCGCGATTTGGGCGCTGCTGAGTTGCCCCACGCCGTGCAGCCAAAAGCCGTTGATGGGCGGTTGCCCCTGCTCTTCCCGCGCTTGGGTAAAGGCGTGGTGGTAGAGCAGCATTTGCGCCTCGCTGTGCAGGCGCTGAAAGGGCTGCACCTTGGGCAGCCACAAGCTGGCATCGCGCAGCAGTACGCGGTCTAGCGAGGCGCTGACCACCTGCGCCAGCGGCTGGCCACTGACGCGCCACAGCAGCGGGGTGATGACTTGCAGCGCCAGCCCATCCTCTTGCCACCAAGGCGCAAGAATGGCGCAGAGCGCCTGGGCTTGCTCCAGGCTCAGGTCGAGGGCGGCAGGGTCGTCCAGGCGCACTTGGTCAGCCCCGGCGTGAAAGTGGCAGGGGGTGAGCCAGGCGCTGGGTAAATCGTTAGGTGTGTCTGTACTTGCCTGGGCAGCGGCCCAAGCGGGGGCGGCGGGGTCTAAGCCCCAGGCTTGGGCAACGCTGCGTTCATGCGGCGGGGTGGGAGTGTCTGGGCCTTGAATGTCTTGCTGCTTTAGGCGCAGCAAGGCTAGCAGGGCGTTGATATGGGGGGTGGGTGTGCGCTCCAGCATGGCCTGGCAGCCTGCATCGGACAGAACCACATAGGGCAAGACTAGGTGCAGGTGTTGCTGGGTATCTGGCTGGGGCTTGGACTGCGCAGGCCAGGGCTGCTGCATATAGGGCAGCGGCAGTGGCTGGTAGGGAGAGTCGTGGGG
>CAZMMM010000414.1:0-2099 GCA_964567385.1 uncultured Comamonas sp. | reverse complement strand
GCGGTAATCGCGCACATCACGCACACCGCACAGCACGATGGACTGGGGGAAGAACTCAGGCCGCTGCGCATAGCCTGCGCGAATCTGGCGCAGCAGGGAAATCAGGGTATCGCCCACCAGCGCGTCCACCTCATCGAGCAGCAGCACCGTGGGCTTGTCTGACAGACTGGCCCAATGCTCTAGCAAGGTACTCAGCTGGTCTTGTGGCGGCTGCTGGCAGCCCTGCGCCAAATACCAGGCATGCACCTCGGGCTGATTCAGATACTTAGCAATCGCGCGGGCAATGACGTTGCAGACCGTGGGAATGCCCTGCGTCTCATCCCCCCGCGCTGCCTGTGCGCCTTCGATATTGGCGTAGGCGCAGGCATAGCGCCCGCTGGCGTTCAATTCTTTCATCATTGCCAGCAAGGTGGTGGTCTTGCCCGTCTGGCGTGGGGCGTGCAGCACGAAATAGCGCTTGGTGGCAATCAGGTGCTCAATTTCTTCCCAGTCCAGCCGGTGCAGAGGGTCAAGGTGATAGTGGTCTGCGGGGATGGTGGGGCCAGCGGTGTTGAAGAATTTGTCCATGACGGGGATTGTAGAGCTGGGATGATTTTTCCCTGTCATCACGCCTTCCCCCGCCCGTCATTGCGACTTTTTCCCCCACCGTCATCGCGAGCGCAGCGCGGCGATCTCCTCAACCTTGGCGCGGCTGCCAGGAGATTGCCGCGTCGCTGCGCTCCTCGCAATGACGGGGGCGTGGTGGAAGCCATGTTGAAGAGTTTTTCCGCGTCGCTTTTTTTAGTGCTGCTGTTCAATGTGTGCCAGGCCAAGCTCTGTGGCAATGGTGTGCAGCCTTTTGTCGCGTGTCCATAGCCGAACGCTGCCCAAGCGGGCGGATGCCAGTAGGTGCATGTCGATATAGCCGATTCCGCGACCCATGAGCGCATGTGCGTCCATGAAGAACAAAACCTCTTGGTCGCTGGCCACCATGGCACGGGGCAATGCCTGTAGCAGACCCAACACCTTGGAACGCGCCCGCAGGCTGCCACAGGCCAGCTCGCCCACTACAAACGGATGCATGCCGACCAGACCTGTTTGCAGCGCCTGTGTCAGCTGCGCGTCACCATGGCGCAAATGGTCTATCCATACCGAAGTGTCTACTAGCAGCATCACGCCTCAGGCTCTCTGCGTCGGGGGGTGGGCTGCAATTGGGGCTCAGTCCCGCCCAAGCGGGCCAGCCGACGGGCGCTTTCGCGTTGCACCAAGGCCAGCAAGGCTTCGCGGATCAGCTGGGTACGCTCAGTCAGGCCACTGATTTCTTGTGCCTGGGCCAGTAATTCGGCATCAAGAGTGAGGGTGGTACGCATAGGGCTGCTTCCTAGTTGAAGATGCAAGCATCAAATTAAACATCAAACAATGCCAAATTTTATGCTAGGAGATTGCCGCGTCGCTGCGCTCCTCGCAATGACGGGGGAGAAAAGCGCATGACGAGTGCTCTACGCATCCCCCCCAAACAAATCCCGCGTATAAACCTTGCCCGCCACATCCGCAATTTCATCCACCGCACGATTGGCCACAATCACATCACTGATGCGCTTGAACTCCTCCAAACCCTGCACCACGCGGGAGTTGAAGAAATGCGGCGCATCCAGCACCGGCTCGTACACCACCACCTCAATACCCTTGGCCTTCAGCCGCTTCATCACCCCCTGAATACTGCTGGCGCGGAAGTTATCGCTGCCGGCCTTCATCACCAAGCGGTACACCCCCACCACCTTGGGGTTGCGGCGGGCAATATCTTCCGCCACAAAATCCTTGCGGGTACGGTTGGATTCCACAATGGCCTGCACCAGGTTTTGCGGCACCTGGCTGTAATTGGCCAGCAACTGCTTGGTGTCCTTGGGCAGGCAGTAGCCGCCATAGCCAAAGCTGGGGTTGTTGTAATGGCTGCCAATGCGCGGGTCTAACCCCACCCCTTCAATAATCTGGCGTGTATCTAAACCATGCACAGCAGCATAGGTATCTAGCTCGTTAAAAAATGCCACACGCATGGCCAGATAGGTGTTGGCAAACAGCTTGATGGCCTCGGCCTCAGTACTGTCGGTCAGTAAAACGGG
>CAZMMM010000413.1:0-2103 GCA_964567385.1 uncultured Comamonas sp. | reverse complement strand
TTGTCGGCCTTGACCATGACGAAGGGTTTTTCCTTGATGCCGTACTCCTTGTACTTGCGCCGTATCTTCACCAGCAAGGCATCTACCTGGGCGGCCAAAGGCTCTACCCCCGCAGCCTGGCTAAAGTCCACCGCATCCACCTTCGAGGAAAGCGGGTGAATCAGCCAATGGTCTATGCCCAGCATCTTGCCAAAGCGCTTGGCCACCTCTTCATAGCTTTGGAAGTGGCGACTCTTGCGGCGCACCTGCCAGCCCGCATGCAAAGGCGGCATCAGGTACTGCTCATACAGCTCTTCCAGAATGCCCGGAACACCGGCAGACAGGTCGTTATTGAGCAAAATGGTGCAAGGGTCAAAATACTTCAGACCCAGGCGGCGCTTGGTACGCACCACAGGCTCCAGCAGCACCGAGCCACCTTGGGGCAGCTTGATTTCTGTGGCCTTTTTCAAGCCAGGGCTGACTGAGCCTAAGCGCACATTCAAGCCCGCCATCTTGAAAATTTCCTGCAGCCGCACCAGGCTGGCCAAGTAGGAGGGCGTGCGATTGTCATTCTCAGGAATGATGAGCAGGTTGCGCGCCTCAGGGCAAATTTTCTCAACGGCGGCCATTGAGGCTTGCACCGCTAGGGGCAGCATCTCTGGCGTGAGGTTGCTCCAGCCGCTGGGGAATAAATTGGTATCAACCGGGGCCAGCTTAAAGCCCGAGTTACGGATATCCACCGAGGAATAAAACAGCGGTGTATGCTCCATCCACTCTAGGCGAAACCAGCGCTCAATCGCTGGCATGGAGTCAATAATGCGCTGTTCAAGCTCGCTGAGGGGGCCAGTCAAGGCCGTAATAAGGTGCGGAACCATGCGTGCCCTTTAAAAGACAGTGAAGGTTAATTGTAAGAAGGGCAGAGCCTGTAAAGAAGATTTTTGTTCCCGGCTAGCAGCTTTTTGCCCTATTGTCCGCTGCAAATACCTTTCGCCCTACGCAATACCCTTATTTAGCGCCGCCAAAATGCAGGGCTGAGCAACGCCATCACGCTTAAAAACTCCAGCCGCCCCAGCAGCATCCCCACCGTGCACACCGCAATCTGAAAATCCGTCAGCACCGCGTAGTTGGACGCTGGCCCCAGCGCCCCCAGCCCTGGCCCCGTGCAGTGCACACTGGCCACGACTGCAGAAAACGCCGTCAACGGGTCCAAGTCTGTCAGCAACAAAACCATAGACAGGCCGATGATGGTCGCCCCATACACCAGCATGAAGGCCAGCACGGCAAAAATCATCGGCCCATCCACCACCTTGCCCCCTACCACCACGGGCTGAACCGCACGGGGATGCGCCAGGCGGGTCATCTCGCGGCGCGCCTGCTGGAACAAAATCAACATGCGCATCATCTTGATGCCGCCGCCCGTAGAGCCAGCACTGGTGGCCACACCAGATAAAAACAGCATCAGCACCGGCGCAAAAACGGGCCAGGTCAGATAGTCCACCGTAGCGAAACCCGTGGTCGTCGCCACCGACACGGCGTGGAACATGCCATAGCGCAACGCCTGCAGCGGGTCATACACCCCTTTCACCCACAGCAGCAACGCCACCAGCAACCCGCTGCCCACCAACACCCCCAGGGTGGCGCGCAGCTCGGCATCGCGCCACAGGCCGCGCCAATGGCCTTTGCGCAGCGCCATAAAGTACAGCGCAAAGTTGCAGCTGGCCAGCAGCATGAAGGCCAGTGCCACCCCCTCCAGCAGCGGCGACTGGAAATGCCCAAAACTGGCATCGTGGGAAGACAGCCCGCCCAAGCTAACCGTGGTGAACATATGCATCAGCGCATCCAGTGGCGGCATTCCACCCCACCAAAAGGCCAGGAAGCAGCCCACCGAAAACAGGCTGTACACCCCCCACAAGCCCTTGGCCGTACCCGTCATGCGCGGTGTGAGCTTGGTGTCTTTGATAGGCCCGGCAGCCTCAGCACGGAACAACTGGCTGCCGCCCACCCCCAGCAGGGGCAGCAGGGCCACCGCCAGAATCAAAATCCCCATGCCGCCCATCCACTGCAAAAAAGTGCGCCACACATTCAGCGCCACAGGCAAGCTATCCAGGCCAGACAGCACCGTTG
>CAZMMM010000412.1:0-2109 GCA_964567385.1 uncultured Comamonas sp. | reverse complement strand
CCGCCACCGAACGCATCATCGTGGACGAGGCTGTAGCCGACGAATTTGTTGCCAAGCTGGTTGCCCGCGCCAATAGCCTGCCCCTGGGCGACCCGCGTGAAGGCCCTGTGGTACTCGGCTCGGTGGTGGATATGAACACCGTAGAGCGCGTCAACGCCCTGATTGACGATGCGCTAGCAAAAGGCGCAAAGCTGCTCTGCGGCGGCAAGGCCAGCAACACCTTGATGCCCGCCACCTTGCTGGACAACGTGACTGCGCAAATGCGCATCTTCCACGAAGAAACCTTTGCCCCCGTCAAAGCCATTGTGCGTGTGCAGGGCGAAGAAGCTGCCATTGCCTGCGCCAACGATAACGAGTTTGGCCTGTCTGCCGCCGTCTATACCCGCGACGCAGCGCGTGGCTGGCGTGTGGCCGGGCGTATTGAGTCGGGCATTTGCCATGTCAACGGCCCTACCGTGCATGACGAAGCGCCCATGCCCTTTGGCGGGGTGAAGAACTCGGGCTATGGCCATTTTGGTGGTCAGGCGGGCATTGATGCCTTTACCGATACACGCTGGATTACGGTGCAGACCACTGCCCGTCAGTACCCGTTTTAAGTTCTAAGCCTAGAAAAAACCTTTAGGAAAAGAAAAAGCCATGAAAAAAGCCGCTTTGCTATGGCTGCTTGCTGGGTTGGGCTGCGGCCTGGCCAACGCAGCAGACAGCGATACCGCCCAGATAACCGACGGCCAGCGCTACTACGAAAAAATCTGCGCCAAATGCCATGAAACTGGCATTGGCCCCGTGCTCAAAGAGCGCGGCTGGACGGCTGAGACCTATGTCTCCTTCGCCCGCATTGGTGTGAAGGCCATGCCCGCCTTTCGCGTTACCGATATTGACGACGCTACCTTGCTGCAAGTAGGCCAATACCTGGCCAACGCCCCAGCAACCAAGCCTTGATGGGGGCAGCGATGCAAACCAATCGACGACTTCTTTTCAAGGGGCTGGCCGCCGCTGGGCTGGGCGCTTATGGCCTGGGCAGCTTGGGGCTGGTACAGGCGGCAGCGCCCGTGTCCGTGCCCGCCAGCCAAACGGGTGCAGCGGCTGGATATGCCAGCCTGGTCAGCCTCAGCTCCGGCCTGCACAGCAGCGCTTTGGATGCCGCCTTTAACGCCGGTGTGCGCCAAGCCAGCCAAGGCAATGCCCATACATCCCAGTTGCCATCCCATGCGCAATTGCTGGATTTGAGCAGCGCCAGCGTGCAGCAACTGCAAACCCAGTTGGCCGATGGGCAAGACAGCCTGCTAGTGGGTTTGCTGGACGATGCCAGCGCCGCCTTGGTGCTGGCCTTGGTACGCAGCGCCGGTGGCCGTGTGCTGCATGAGCAGCATTACCGCGCCCCTGAGCAGGCCAGCGCCTGGGCCGAGCAACTGGGCGCGGCCCTGGTGCAAGGTCACGATTGCCCCACCTGCCCGGCTGAAGGCCAAGGCCCCGCCCTGGTGGCTTTGCGCTGCCTGATTTAGCCCTTTGGCCTTTTAAGCCCCATTGAACAAGGACATAACCCACCATGAGTAGCAAATACATGGCCCTGCCCAAGGGCGTGAGTGAACAACAACTAGACCAGGCCATGCAGCGTTTTCGCGCTGCGCTGGGTGCTGACAACGTGCACATCGAAGATGCGCTGGTACGCCCCTACAACAAGGTCATGATGTCTGTGCCCAATGAGGAGCACATGCCCTCTGCCGTGCTCACCGCCACCAGCGTGGAGCAGGTGCAAGAGGTCGTCAAAATCTGCAACGAGTTCAAAGTGCCGGTGTGGACGATTTCCACAGGCCGCAACTTTGGCTACGGCTCGGCAGCGCCCGTGCGCCGTGGTCAGGTGGTGCTGGATTTGCGCAAGATGAACAAAATCATCCACGTGGACCCTGAACTGTGTACCGCCCTGGTCGAGCCTGGCGTGACCTACCAGCAGCTCTACGACTATCTGGAAGAGAACAACATCCCGCTGATGCTGTCCTTCTCTGCCCCCTCTACCTTGGCAGGCCCTTTGGGCAACACCATGGACAGGGGCGTGGGCTACACCCCCTACGGCGAGCACTTTTTGATGCAGTGCGGCATGGAGCTGGTGAT
>CAZMMM010000411.1:0-2111 GCA_964567385.1 uncultured Comamonas sp. | reverse complement strand
AACGCGTCAAGCGTAACCGGCTGATATCACTCAACTACTTTTGAAGACGGGCTCTTAGCGATGAGCCCTGCTCCTGAAGCGAAAGAAGTGGTCTGCAGTATGTCGAGCTATGCAGGGTCATTGCGTGAACAAGGCAACGTGCAGCTCATGGGGCAAGGAACAATCTGCTAGTGTGTACTCCATCCAGACCGTATTATCGAACTGACCATAGAAGATTTAATCGCTGCGCGAGGTGAAGTGCCTGATCTGCATCGGTAAACCTCATTGCAACGATTATCCTAGTGGACGAAAGACCGGTTTTTGGGGGATACCCTCGCTTTTGCGAGCATGCGCAATCACAGGCTTTTGAAAGCTTTAATCCTTTCGAAACCTTGCAAAGCGAGATCATTCAAATCTGCTGCAAGCCAGGTATTATTTACGGTTTCAGCGCTTTTCTCAGGGGATTACCTGTCATCAGAGGAAAATTTTCATAATAAGAACTTGCACGTATTTTATTCTTGCATTTATGTAACGATAATGAGCGCTATGCTGAACCTGATCAGACGAATGATCTTTTGTAAGCGTGGGTCCCACCAGCGCGACAAACGAACTGTTCGGCATAATGGCCATGAATGGGTAGGCAAGTGCGCTCACTGCGGCACGCGCCTGAGGAAAGACCACCGAGGGTTTTGGTGCGAGCTGACACCATGAGCCATGGAATGGAGCATCATTAGCCGCTTCGCCCTAAAAATTCATGGGCACAAAGAGCAGGCTGGTGGCAACGCAAATGTTCAAACCTAGGCCAAATCACCTACTATATTTATGTTGCAAGCTCATTCCAAAAATGAAATGAATTGGGCGCTGATTTCGCCCGAATTGCAATAGCAGTGCCAGGCAGGTCAGTTTCAGGTCCGTGTCTCCCAAGACACTCTTGTCTTTTTTCGGGAAAGTCTAAGGCTGATGCAACTGGCTGCAATTCTAATTGCCACCATGATTTTGACATTCAGCCTGTGCTATCATGCAATACCGCTTGGCCAATTGCTGGGGGTGATGGACGTACCCAGTGGGCACAAGCAGCACAAAGTTGCAACGCCCGCCGTGGGCGGAGTGATCATCGGATTTATCGGTTTCATAGCGCTGCTCGGCCTGCTGCCGTGGAAAATCCAGGCAATGGAGCGCATGCAATTTATCCGCCTGGTTTCGTTTGCGACTGTGATTGCCGCGACGGCCATTGGTTTTATCGATGATCGCCGCCACCTTGCGCCGACTACACGGCTCTTGCTGGGTATTGTTTTGTCAGTCATCCTGCTGCTGCTCGCACCAGAATTGCAGGTTCGGCAGGTAGCTTTTCCCTCGATAGAGTGGAGTGTAGATATCGGTGGCCTCGCGTTGCCCTTCACCGTTATCTGCCTCCTGGCACTCAAGCATGCGGTGAACATGGCGGATGGTCGCAACGGCCTCCTGCTGGGCATGGCAATCATCTGGACTGTGTATTTTTTATATCATGCGTCCCCCACCATGATCCCGGCATTGGTGAGCGTGCTGGGCGCACTTACCGTGCTATTTGCATTCAACTGGAATGGCAGGCTGTTCATGGGTGATGCCGGGGCATACGGCTTGGCGACATACGCCGGCATCCTGGCAATTTCATTTCATCGCGAAGCATTTGGAACAATCCGTACAGCCGAGATTGTGCTGCTATTCTTGATCCCAATGCTTGATGTGGCGCGATTAATAGTTGCGCGCACCCTCAACGGGCAATCTCCCTTCGCTCCAGACGGACGCCACTTTCACCATTTGCTCGACAAGGCACTGGGCTGGAAGCTTGGCTGGCTGGTCTACATGCTGCTCATCGCTGTGCCGCTAGGGATCTATCAAGTAATCTATAGCCATGGCGTGCAGCTCATCGTGGCGACCAGTCTTGTCTATGGCCTAGTAGTCTGGGCCTGCTCGCGTGAGCCAAACGGTGGCTCATCGACCGGGATGGATATTGGGGGGACCCAGCCAGCCTAGCCGGGATGGGATTGGCAGAAGATCGACTTGGTGTCGAAGCTTGTCATAGCAACGCCGAGCAGAGCGTGAACTACCCCCACCTGAAGGAAGGGGCTTCTGAAAGTGCCCCAGTGCTAAAG